>CBHTTW010000111.1:0-7895 GCA_966096025.1 uncultured Alphaproteobacteria bacterium
CTCGATGATGAAACAGTCGGGCGCCTTGATGTCTTCCAGGTTGATGCCGCCGAAGGTCGGGCCCAGATAGCGCACCGCATTGATGAAGGCATCGACATCCTTGGTGTCGATTTCCAGGTCGATGGAATTGACGTCGGCGAAGCGCTTGAACAGCACCGACTTGCCTTCCATCACCGGCTTGGAGGCCAGCGCCCCCAGATCGCCCAGGCCCAGGATGGCGGTGCCATTGGAGATGACGGCCACCATATTGCCCTTGGCGGTATAGTCGTAGGCGAGTTCGGGATTCTCGGCGATGCGCAGCACCGGCACCGCCACACCCGGCGAATAGGCCAGGCTGAGATCGCGCTGGGTCGCCATCGGCTTGGTGGGCACGACTTCCAGCTTGCCCGGCTTGTCGCCCGCGTGAAATGCAAGGGCTTCATCGTCGGTGAAGGACGGGCGGGACATCGGGCACCTGTTCTGGAGGTTGTTTTTGTGGATTTTCCACAGAATAACCATGCAAGCGGCGCTTGCATCAAGCTTCGGTGACGCAGACGGCGGCGCCGGCTCTGCTATGGTCGCTCGCATGAGCGAGATGGATTTCGGTATACAGCCGGCGGAAGCGCTGGGGCTTGGCGAGGCCACCCCCATGATGGCGCAATATCTCGCGTTGAAAGCAGCGCATACGGACTATCTGCTGTTTTACCGCATGGGCGATTTCTACGAACTTTTCTTCGCGGATGCAGCAAAGGCGTCGGAAGCGCTCGACATTGCGCTGACCAAACGCGGAAAACATCTGGGCGAAGACATCCCCATGTGCGGCGTGCCGGTGCATGCCGCCGAGTCCTATCTGGAAAAATTGATCCGCAAGGGCCATCGCGTCGCGGTTTGCGAACAGGTGGAGGACCCGGCCGAAGCCAAGAAGCGCGGCGCCAAGTCGGTGGTCAGGCGCGAAGTGGTTCGGCTGGTGACGCCGGGCACCTTGACCGAGGATGCGCTGCTGGAAGCGCGTTCCGCCAATCTGCTGACGGCGCTGGGACGCTCGGCGGCGGACTTCGCCCTGGCCAGCGCCGACATGTCGACCGGGGAATTTTCCGTCGCCCAAGTGGCGCGTGAGGAAATCGCCACCGAATTGGCGCGTCTGTCCCCGCGCGAATTGCTGATCCCCGATGCGCTTCTGGCGCAAGAAGAATTCGCCGCTTTGTTCAAATCCTTGGGCACGGCGCTTTCGCCCTTGCCCGGCAGCCGGTTCGATTCCGCTCATGGCGAGCGGGCGCTGAAGACTCACTACAATATGCTGTCACTGGATGGGCTGGGCGCTTTCTCCCGCGCCGAATTGTCGGCGGCGGGCGCGCTGGTCGGTTATCTGGAACTCACCCAAAAAGGCCGGAAGGTTTCTCTCCAGCGTATCGCGCGGGTTTCGCCGGCGCATTTCATGGGCATCGATGCCGCCACGCGGCGCAACCTGGAACTGACCCAGACTTTGTCGGGTCAGCGCAGCGGATCGCTTCTGGCCCAGATCGATCGCACCGTGACCGCCTCGGGCGCGCGCATGCTGGCGGGGCGCCTGGCCGCGCCACTGACGGATGTAAAACAGATCGCCGCCCGCCATGATGCGGTCGAGGCCTTCGCCAAGGATTCCGAACTGCGCCGCAAGGCGCGCGAAGCCCTGCGCGCCGCGCCCGACATCGCGCGTGCCTTGGGGCGGTTGTCGGTGGCGCGGGGTGGGCCGCGCGATCTCGCCAATCTGCGCGACGGGGTGAAGGCGGCGCGGGGCCTGCGTGACAATTTGCGAAAAGAATCGCTGGGCGGCGAGGCGCTGAGCGCCATCGATGCCCTGACCCAGAATATTGCCGCACTGTCGCGCCTGTCCGACCGGCTGGAATTCTTGCTGGTGGACGAGCCGCCTTATCTGTCGCGCGACGGCGGCTTCATCAAAAGTGGTGCCCATGCGCCATTGGATGAGCTGCGGGCGCTGCGCGACGAATCCCGCCGCATCATCGCCGGGCTGGAAGGCAAATACCGCCAGTCCAGCGGCGTTTCCCAGCTCAAGATCAAGCACAATGGCGTGCTGGGTTATTTCATCGAAGTCACCCAGCAACATGCCGATAAGCTGATGACGGATAAAGATACCTTCCGCCATCGCCAGACCATGGCGGGCGCGGTGCGTTTTTCCACCGACGAACTGGCCAGTCTCGCCTCGCGCATTGCCGAAAGCGCTGAAGCGGCATTGGCGCAGGAAAATACTCTGTTCGAAGAAATGACCATGCTGGCGCTGGAGCATGGCGAGGCCCTGTCGGCAATCGCCGATGCGCTGGCGGTGTTGGATGCGGCATCCGCCTTGGGCGAGCTCGCCATCGCGGCCCGTTATGTGCGGCCCAGAATCGACAATGGGCTTTCCTTCAACATCAGCCGCGGGCGTCATCCGGTGGTGGAAGCGGCGCTGCAGGCGGTGAATGCCGGACCGTTTGTGCCCAATGACTGCGACCTGTCACCGAATGCCAAGGGGCGGCTGTGGCTGGTGACGGGTCCCAACATGGCGGGCAAATCCACCTTCCTGCGCCAGAATGCCTTGATCGCGATCCTGGCGCAGATGGGAAGTTTCGTTCCGGCCGAAGCTGCCCATATTGGCGTGGTGGACCGCTTGTTTAGCCGTGTGGGCGCGGGCGACGATCTGGCGGCGGGACGTTCCACCTTCATGGTCGAAATGGTGGAAACCGCCGCCATTCTCAATCAGGCGACGGCCAAGAGCCTTGTCATTCTGGATGAGATCGGGCGCGGCACCGCGACTTATGATGGTCTCGCCATCGCCTGGGCGGCGGCCGAACATCTGCATGAAGCCAACAAAAGCCGCGCCCTGTTCGCCACCCATTATCACGAGATGGTGGCCCTGTGCGAAAGGCTCAAGTCCATGGCGCCCTACACCATGAAGGTGCGGGAATGGAACGACAGCATCGTCTTCCTGCATGAGGTGATTTCCGGTGTCGCCGACCGTTCCTACGGTATTCATGTCGCCAAACTGGCGGGCCTGCCGGAGGCGGTGGTGAACCGGGCCGAGGAAGTGCTGCAAGCCCTGGAAGAGGGCCGCGAAGGCCATAAGCCGCTTGCCAAGATCGACGACCTGCCTTTGTTCGGCGCCACCGCGCCCAAGCCCAAGGTCAGCGAGGTGGAAGAAGCGCTGAAAAGCGTGGAGCCCGATGCCCTGACCCCCAAACAGGCGTTGGAAGTCCTCTATGACCTCAAGCGGAAGCTGCAGTAAGCTTCGTCCATGAGTGCAGCACGCGGCCCGCGCAAATTCCTGGTGGTCATCGACAAGACCCGCGAATGCGCCGTGGCCTTGCGCTTTGCCACCCGCCGCGCCCAGCACACGGGCGGGCGCGTCACCCTGTTGTGTCCCGCCACTCTGCCCGATTTCCAGCAATGGCGCGGGGTGGAAGAGATCATGCGGGACGAGGCCTATGCCGATGCCGAAACCCTGCTGCTGGACGCCGCCAAGGTGGTGAATGATCTGGCCGGCATCGTGCCCGAATTGGTGATCCGTTACGGCCTGACCACCGAATGTCTGGGCCAATTGCTGAAGGAAGACCCCGACATCTCCATCCTGGTGCTGGCGTCCGGCACGGCCAAGGAAGGCCCGGGCCCGCTGGTCTCCATGTTCGGCACGGCGGTGCAGGCGATTCCGGTGACCATTGTTCCCGGAAACTTCACCGACGAACAGATTGACGCCCTGGCCTAACAACAACTCAGCCTGTCATCCCCGGCGAACAGCGGCGGAGCCGCTGTGAGGGAAGGGGACCCAGGTGGGACGACAGGACCCGGTCTAACCACCTGGGTTCCCTTCCCCTCGCGCCGCGATGCGGCGCTCGGCCGGGAATGACAGTGAGTGCTTATGGCGCGACTCGGTGGCCTAGCGACCTATGACGGGGGGGCGTAAAACCCGGCCATGGGAAAGATCCTGGTCGGCGTGGCCGTCGCGATTGTCTTTATCGTCCTATGCCTGGGCCTCTATACCCTTTGGCGGGGCGGCGAGGTCGCTGCCAGCTGGTCCAATAAACTCATGCGAATCAGGGTGTTAGCCCAGGCCATCGCCGTCATTATCATCATGGCGGTGCTGTATTTTTCGCAGCGTTGAACTCCTGGCCCCCGCCTTATATGTAAGCCGCCCTTAGAACCCGCCCGAAGAGTACCGCCATGGCCAAGACGCTATACGACAAGATCTGGGACGCCCATCTGGTGGATGCCCCGCCCGGCGAGACGCCGGTGCTCTATATCGACCGCCATCTGGTGCATGAAGTCACCAGCCCCCAGGCGTTCGAAGGCCTGCGCATGACGGGCCGCAAAGTGCGCCGCCCGGAACTGACCTTGGCGGTGGCCGATCACAATGTGCCCACCAAGGACCGCGACAAGGGCATCACCGAACCGGAATCCAAGCTGCAGGTTGAAACCCTGGAAAAGAACGCCAAGGATTTCGGCGTCGAATATTTTGCCATGGACGATATCCGCCAGGGCATCGTGCATATCATCGGGCCGGAACAGGGCTGGACCTTGCCGGGCACCACCATCGTTTGCGGCGACAGCCACACGTCTACCCATGGCGCGTTCGGTTCCCTGGCCTTCGGCATCGGCACCTCGGAAGTCGAGCATGTGCTGGCGACCCAGACCCTGCGCGCCCAGCATTCCAAGAACATGCGCGTCACCGTGAACGGCAAATTGCCGGACGGCGTGACGGCGAAAGACATCGCCCTGGCGGTGATCGCCAAGATCGGCACCGCCGGCGGCACCGGCTATGTCATCGAATATGCCGGTGACGCGATCCGCGGCCTGACCATGGAAGGCCGCATGACCTTGTGCAACCTGACCATCGAAGGCGGCGCCCGCGCCGGCTTGATCGCGGTCGACGACACCACCTTGAATTATGTGAAGGGCAAGCCGCGCGCGCCAAAGGGCGCGGTGTGGGAAAATGCCGCCATGTATTGGAAGACTTTACACTCCGATCCGGATGCCAAGTTCGATGCCGAAGTGGTGTTGGATGCGCGCGACATCGTGCCGATGGTGACCTGGGGCACCTCGCCGGAACAGGCGCTGCCCATCACCGCCACCGTGCCAGACCCCGCCAAGATGACCGACGCGCATAAGCGCGAAGCGGCGGAACGCGCCCTGGCCTATATGGGCCTGACCGCCAATATGCCGATCACCGACATCAAGGTGGATCACGTCTTTATCGGTTCCTGCACCAATGGCCGCATCGAAGATTTGCGCGCCGCTGCGCAGATCGCCAAGGGCAAGAAGGTTTCGCCCAGCGTGAACGCGATTGTGGTGCCGGGTTCGGGCCTGGTGAAGGAACAGGCCGAGCAGGAAGGTCTGGACAAGGTGTTCCTGGATGCGGGCTTTGAATGGCGCGATCCGGGCTGCTCCATGTGCCTGGCGATGAATGCCGACAAGCTGAAGGAAGGCGAGCGCTGCGCTTCCACCTCCAACCGCAATTTTGAGGGCCGCCAGGGCCGCGGCGGTCGCACACATCTCGTCAGTCCCGCAATGGCTGCCGCAGCCGCTGTCACCGGCCACCTTACCGACGTGCGGAAGCTCTAGAAAAAACTCACCGGATCGACATCCACCGCCACGCGCACGGCAGCGGGGACTTTCACCAGCGCCAGCCAGGCCTTGAGATAGGCCTGCACGTCGACACCTTTTGCCGCCTGCACCAGCAAGCGCTCACGCGTTTGTCCGCGCAGCAAGGCATAGAAAGCCGGGGTCGGGCCCCAGACTTTCACATCCCGCGCACTGGGCGCCGCCTTGCCCAGCGCCCGCGCAATCGTGCGCACGGCCTCGCCGTCATAACCGCTGATTACCAGCGCGGCCAGGCGGCCAAAAGGCGGCGACTGGCTGGCTTCGCGGAATTGGCGCTCCTGTTCATAGAAACCATCGCGGTCGCCGCGCGCCAGCGCCTGCATCACCGCGTCATCGGGATTGCGGGTCTGCAGCAGCACCAGTCCCGGCTTCTCCGCGCGTCCGGCGCGGCCCGACACTTGATGCAGCAATTGAAAGGTGCGCTCCCGGGCGCGCAAATCGCCGTCGCTGCCGCCCAGATCGGCATCCACCACCCCGACCAAAGTCAGCTGCGGGAAATGATGGCCCTTGGCGACGATCTGTGTGCCGATCAAGACATCGATCTCACGCTTGGCCATGGCGCGGATGGCGGCCTGGGTTTCCGCCGGACCGTGCAGAGTGTCGGACGAGGCAATCGCGTAGCGTGCATTGGGAAAAAAGGCGGCGAATTCTTCCGCCACCCGCTCCACCCCGGGACCGCAAGGAATCAAGGTCCCGGTTTCGTTGCATTGCGGGCATTGCGTCGGCATCGGCAGTTCATAGCCGCATTGATGACAGGCCAGGCGCTTCTTGTATTTGTGCTCCACCAGCCAGGCCGAACAATGCGGACAGGTGAATTTGTGGCCGCAGGCCTCGCACAAGGTCAGCGGCGCATAGCCCCGGCGGTTGAGGAACAGCATCGCCTGTTCGTTCGCGGCCAGCACTTTCTCCAGCGCGGCGCGCAGCGGCGGCGACAGCCATTGCGCCTTCCTTTCCGCATCCGGCGCGTCTCTTTCGTGGCGCAGGTCGATCAGTTTCACTTGCGGCAATTCGGCAATGCCATGCCGCGACGCCAGGGTGAGATGGGTGTAACGGCCGGTTTGGGCATTGACGAAACTCTCCAGCGATGGCGTGGCGCTGGCCAGTATCACCGGGCAATCCTCGATCCGGGCCCGCACCACCGCCATGTCGCGGGCGTGATAGATGGCGCCGTCCTGTTGCTTGAAAGCCTGCTCGTGTTCTTCGTCCACGATCACCAGGCCCAGTTCCGGGAAGGGCAAAAACAGGCTCGAACGCGCGCCAACCACAACCCGCGCTTCACCGTTCATCACCGCGCGATAGGTGCGGCGTCGTTCCTTTTGCGACAGGTCGCTGTGCCATTCACAGGGCCGCACCCCAAAGCGCGCCGCGAACCGTTCCAGGAATTGTATGGTCAAGGCGATTTCCGGCAGCAGGATCAAAACCTGCTTTTCCTGTTTCAGCGCCGCCGCGACCGCCTCGAAATAGACTTCGGTTTTGCCCGAGCCGGTGACGCCATCCAGCAAGGTGGCGGAGAATTTTGCGCACCTCACTGCTTCGCGCAGCGCGGCGGCGGCGTGCGACTGATCGCCGTTCAATTGCGGCGCGGCAAAATTCGCATCGGCTGGCGGGAAGGGGGCAAACTCCGGCAGATCGGTGGCAATCAGCGCCCCTGCCTGGATCAGGCCGCGCACCACCGCGGGCGAAACATTGGCATCCTCCGCCAGGCCGGTAACGCTGCGCGCCAACCCGTCGCCGGCGATTTCCAAGGCCCGCTGACGGCCCGCCGACATGCGTGGCGGCGTCACGCTGCCCCGGACATAGGCGATGCGCCGCGCTTCCGGTTCAAACGCCCCGCGTGAGCGCAAGGCCATGGCCAGGATCGCGCCCGGCGGGTTCAGGGTATAATCCGCCACCCAATCGATGAAGTCGCACAATTTGGCGGGCAGAGCGGGCGCGCCTTCCAACGGCTCAGCCATCTTCAGCCGGTTGTCGCCGACCGTGCCTTCGGCCTTGCCCCACACCGCGCCCAGCACTTCGCGGTTGCCCAGGGGGGCCGCAACCAGCGCGCCGCGCGCGGCATTGACGCCGGGCGGCAGCTTATAGTCATAGGCCCCCGCCAGCGGCAGCGGCAAAAGCACGCCGACCACCGGCTTTTGCAGCAATTCCGATGGCGGCTCGGGGTTTAAGCGAGGGCGGATCATGGGCTACACTTCGCGCCGCCAAACCATAAGGTCAATAAAAAGGTCAGCCGCCCATGAAAATCTTTCTCGACACCGCCGATGTGGCGGAAATCCGCGAATATGCCGCCA
>CBHTTW010000112.1:0-7807 GCA_966096025.1 uncultured Alphaproteobacteria bacterium
CGCCGCACCACCGCCAGGGTGGACATGCATTGCGGCGCAAAGACATACCAGGCCAGGAACGACAGGGCCGTGGCCAGCGGCCATTGCTGGCTCAAGGTCGCGGCCAGGCTGCCGGTATCGTCCTGCCCGCCCACCGCATAGACGGTGCCCAGCGCGGCAACCGCGACTTCCCGCGCCGCCATGCCGGGGATCAGCGCCACCACCATCTGCCAGGTGAAACCGATCGGCGCCATCAAGGGCTGCAAGGCATGGCCCAGCATGCCGGCAAAGCTGTAATCGATGGCCGGCTGGGTGGCGCCGACCGGCGCGGCGGGAAAGCTGGAGAGAAACCAGATCAGCACCATCATGGCGGCGATGGTGGTGCCCGCGCGCTTGAGGAACGCCTCGCCCCGCTGCAACACGCCGCGCGCGACATTCTTGGGGTCCGGCACTTTGTAGGCCGGCAGTTCGATCAAAAACGGTTCGGTGGCGCTGCGCCAGATCAGCTTGCGGATGACAAAGGCCACGATCAGCGCGCTGGAAATGCCCGCGGCGTAAAGGCCGAACATCACCAGCCCTTGCAGGCTGGCGAAGCCCCAGACCAGTGTGTTGGGAATGAAGGCGGCGATGACCAAGGTGTAAACCGGAATGCGCGCCGAGCAGGTGGTCAGCGGCGCCACCATGATGGTGGTCAGACGGTCGCGTTTGTTGTCGATCACCCGCGCCGCCATGATGCCGGGAATGGCGCAGGCGAAACTGGAGAGCAGCGGAATGAAGGCGCGGCCATGCAGCCCGGCCACGCCCATCAGCCGGTCCATCAAAAAGGCGGCGCGCGCCATATAGCCGAAGTCCTCCAGCAGGATGATGAAGAAGAACAGGATCAAGATCTGCGGCAGGAACACGATCACGCTGCCGACACCGGCGATCAGGCCGTCGGCCAGGAAGCTGCGCAGCAATCCGTCGGGGACATAAGCGGCGACCGCCTGCCCCAGCCAGGTGAAGCCCGCATCGATGCCGTCCATCATCGGCGTCGCCCAGCTGAACACCGCCTGGAACATCAGGAACAGGATCAGCATCAGGATCGCGGTGCCGGCTATCGGATGCAGCAGCACCCCATCCATCTTGCCGGTGAAGGTATCGGGCCGCAGCGGCGGCTTGACATGGGCGCGCAGCATGCGCTCGGCATCGCGGTGCAATTGGCGGATTTCCGCCGCCGATGGCTCGTGCCACACCGAGGTTGCGCGCGGCCTGTGCATCGCCACCAGCGCATCGACCTGGGCCAGCAAATCCTGGAGCCCGCGCTTGCGCACCGCCACGGTGGTCACGACCGGAACCTCCAACTCGCGCGACAGGCCTTCGATATCGATGCGGATGCCCTGGCGCTGGGCGATGTCGTACATGTTCAGCACCAGCAGCATGGGCTGGCCCACCGCCTTGAGCTCCAGCACCAGGCGCAGGACCAGGCGCAGGTTGGTGGCATCCGCCACACAGACCACGATGTCCGGCGGGGCCTCGCCGGCGAAACGCCCCAGCACCACATCGCGGGTGACGACCTCGTCCGGGCTGCGCGCCCGCAACGAGTAAGTGCCGGGCAGATCCAATACCGAGACACGCAAGCCGCCCGGCGTGGTCACCATGCCTTCCTTGCGCTCCACGGTCACGCCGGCATAGTTGGCAACCTTCTGGCGCGAACCGGTCAGCGCGTTGAACAGCGCGGTCTTGCCGGAATTGGGATTGCCGACCAGCGCCACGCGGGTCACAAGCACCGCCTCGCTCATACCGCCCGCTCGACCAGCACCGCGCGGGCCTCGCGCCGGCGCAGCGCCACGCGCATATCGTCAAGCTTCAGCGCGATGGGATCGCGCCCGACCAGGCCTTCATGCAGGATCTGGAATTGCGCCCCTTCGACAAAACCCATTTCCAACAGCCGGCGTTCCAATTCGTCATGGCCGATTTCGCCGGGGCCATCATGGCCTTCGGGCGCAATGGCCTTGATCTGCCCTCGGTCGCCCTTGCTCATGTCACTCAATCGCACGTCACTCAAAGAGCTGGACTTTCGAAAAATGAGAATTAGTCGCAACTGACTTGTACAGGGCTCTACGCCCGGCATCAAGCAGATGCAAGCTTAGGAAGCGCGTTTACGATTTCTGGGCGATTTGCCGGGAATGGGCAGCTGGCGGTCGTCCCGCGCTACCACTTCAACTGTAGCTTCAGGCCGCCCGAGCCGAGGCCACCGCGGAAGAGCGGCTTGAATTCACCGCCCTCACTTGGCCGCACGGAGAAGAAATCCAACGCCCCATTCTGGACGCCGAATTTCTGTCCCAGCACGTCGAAGCCGGAGGTAACGCTACTGACGGTGGGCGGCGGCAAGGCATATTGAACCGAAGGTGGAAGAACGGTCGGGAGCGTGATGGTGCCGCCATTGCCCGGCATCAAACCGCCGGCAAAAGCAGGCGTGAACCCGGCCAAGGCCAGGCCAATCAAAGCCATTTTTGCCATGCGCGGTACAAGGACCATACCCGCTCCACCCAGCCGCCTGAACGACGGTCTACTGGCAGTTGTAACATTTTGGTACAGGGGGCGGCAATGCCATTCACCCTGGAATCCCCCTCCCGGCAGGGGAAAATTTGATGGTGCCAATCCGCACGCCTGCCTCCTCCTGGATCATATGTCACTTGCCGCATATGGGGGGTGTTGGGAGACTGGCCGGCAAGTGTCGAACAGCCGGGGGGCCGCTCATGACCTTGTTTATCGCCTGTATTCTGATCCATCAGTTCGGCATGGCCTGGTGGTGGTACCCCATCGCAGCCGCGATCTGGGCGGTCCGGGTGGGCCTGCATATGTGGTGGAGCCGCGACGAAAGCCGCATCCCCCTCAAGACGGAGCGGTAGGGGCGGTTCAGAACACCCGGTGAAACCAGGCCAGGGACAGGCCGGCGGCGATGGCCATCAACAGCGCGGCCATGGCGGCAAAGAAGGAGGTGATTTCCATCTCCCGCATCTCCACCACCAATTGGCGCGACAGCACGTCATAGACCGCCTTGAGGTCCTCGGCGCTGGTGGCGTGGAAATAGCGCGCCTTGGTCATGTCGGCGACTTTCTTCAGCGCCACCTCGTCCAGCTGGGCGCGCATCGACCAGCCGCCGAAACCGACGATGTTGCCCTTGGCCGTGCCGAAACCCACGGTATAGACCCGAAGGCCATATTCGCTGGCGATACGCGCCGCCTCGACCGGATCGTAACCGGCATTGGTCTGGCCGTCGGTGAGCAGGATCGCCACCGCATTCTTGTAGGAACCGGGCTCCACCGGGACATGCTTTTTGGGCGGCGCCTTGGCGCGGTCGCCCAGCGCCACACCGCCATAGCGGTCACGGAAGTCGTTGCCGCCCCAGCGGCCATAGCCGCCGAAATTCTGCGAATTGAACTGATTGATGGGGAAATTGTCCTGCGGAAACAGGGTCGACAGCGCCACCAGGATACCGCTTCCCACCGCGGTGCCGCGCTGCAATTCGAAGCGGTCGATGGCCGCATTCAGCGCCGTATGGTCGGTGGTGGGGCTTTGCACCAGCAAGGCGGTGGCGGCGAACGCCACGATGCCGATGCGCACATCGCGCGGCTGATCCTTGACATACTGCTTGGCCGCCACGGTTGCCGCCACGATGCGCGAGGGGTTGACGTCGGTGGCGCGCATGCTGCCGGAAACGTCCATCACCAGCATCACCGTCGCCACCCGCGACGGCAGGCTGACCTCGGCGGTCGGCCTGGCCATGGCCAGCAGCAGGCAGGTGAACGCCAGCAGCATCAGCGCGGGCGGAACATGCCGGCGCCAGCTCGGCCCCTGCGCCGCCTGCTTGATCAGCGCCAGATTGGGATATTTGAAGGCGGCCCGGCGGCGGCGCAGCAAGAGGATGTAGGCCAGGACCAGCAGCGGCACCAGGCAAAGCAGCCACAGAGCAATCGGCCAGTCGAAGGAGACGCTGGGAACCATGCCCCAGATCCGCTGCCAATTCAGATCCCAGCCCTTCATGCCGACCTGCGCAGACTGTGCTTGCGCATCGTCGCAAAGCGGACCAGCGCATCCATCACATCATCCTCGGTGGCCAGTTCCACCACATCCACGCCGCATTTCTCGAAGGTCGCCCGCAAGACCTGTTCGCGCGCATCGGCGGCCTGGGCGAAGCGGGCCTGGAAATGCCGGTCATGGGTGTCGACAAACAATTGCTCGCCGGATTCCGCATCCTGGAAGGTCATCAGGCCCAAATCCGGCATGCGGGTTTCCAGCAGGTCGCTCAACCGCACCGCGATCACATCATGGCGCGCGGCCAGGGCCGACAGGTCCTTTTCCCAGTCCAGCGGGCTGATGAAATCCGAAACCATGAAGACCAAGGAGCGCCGGCGGATCGCGGCGGCGGCATCCTTCAAGACCTGTTTCAGGTCGGTTTGGCCTTTTTTTTGGCTCGGCCGGTGCCCCGCCACCGAATTGAGGATCTGCAGCAACTGCCGCCGCCCGCCGCGCGCCGGAATGGTCTGGTCGACATGATTGGAAAAAATCATCGCCCCTGCCCGGTTGCCGCGGCTGAGCATCAACCGGCACATCAGGGTGGTGAATTCCATCAGCACACTGTGCTTGGAGATGCTGACGCCCTCGAACATCATCGAAGGGCTCATATCCAGCAGGAACCAGACCGGGATCTCCCGGTCCTCGATATAGTCGCGGACGAAGGGCGTATTCAGGCGCGCGGTGGCGTTCCAGTCGATCCGCCGCACATCGTCATGGAACTGGTATTCGCGCAAATCGGCGAGATCCAGCCCGTCGCCGCGCGACGGGCTTTTATGATCGCCCTGCAACAGCCCTTCCAGCCGGCGCAACACCGGCAATTCCAGGCGCCGCAGGACATTTTCACTGATTGGCGGCACGCAAGGTCTCCAGGATCGGGGGCGGCACCGAACGGATGATCTGGTTCACAATCGTGTCCGAAGTCAGGCCTTCCGAAAGCGCTTCATAGGACGGCACAAGCCGGTGGCGCAGCACATCGGCCGCGACATCCATCACATCGACCGGCAGGACATAGTCGCGGCCGCGCATGAAGGCCAAGGCCCTGCCCGCCTCGATCATGGCGATGGAGGCGCGCGGGGACGCGCCATACTGGATAAAGCGCTGATGCTGATGCAGCCCGACTTTTCCGGGGTTGCGCGTGGCGGCGACCAGCTTGACGGCATAGATCATCAGCGACGGATCGACATACAGCTTGCGCACCGCCTTCTGCATTTCCAGCAGCTCGTCGGTGGAGGTCACCGGGACCACCGGCGCCGCCTCGCCGGTGACGCGCTGGACGATGACGAACTCTTCTTCCTCGCTGGGATAGCCGACCAGGATTTTCATCATGAAACGGTCGACCTGCGCTTCGGGCAGCGCATAGGTGCCTTCGATTTCGATCGGGTTCTGGGTCGCCATCACCACAAAGGGCTTGGGCACCGGATAGGTCTGCCCCGCGATGGTGACCTGGCGCTCCTGCATCACTTCCAACAGCGCGCTTTGCACCTTGGCGGGGACGCGGTTGATTTCGTCGGCCAGCACCAGATTGGCGAAGACCGGCCCCAGCATGGTGAGGAATTCGCTGTCCTTCTGGTTGAAGATGCGGGTGCCGGTGAGGTCGGCCGGCACCAGGTCGGGTGTGAATTGGATGCGCTTGAAGCTGCCGCGCATCGCTTTTGCCAAAGTGGCGACGGTCAGGGTCTTGGCCAGGCCCGGCACGCCTTCCACCAGCAGATGGCCGCCCGCCAGCAGCGCCACCATCACCCGTTCCAGGAAATGATCCTGGCCGACCACGACCTTCTTCACTTCGTAAAGAAGATGCTCCAGTCCCGAATGCGCGCCGCCTGCGGTCATAACCAGTCCTCTTCTAAAGCGGATTGTCTCCCACCGCTCTCGCGGCATTCTCGATCGGCACGGCAAAGGCCATGCCGGCAAAAACCTTGTGTCCGGATGGATTGAAGATCGCCGTGACGATGCCAACCACCTCACCGTCGCGATTGACCAGCGGCCCGCCGGAATTGCCCGGATTCACCGCGGCATCGAATTGGATCAGGTTGGAAAGCCGGGCGCCGCCATCCTTGCGGTCGGGATCGACAAAGGCCCGCTTCAGGCCGGAAATCACACCAGAGGAAACCGACGGTCCCAGGCCGAAGGGAAATCCGACCGCCACCACCGTGTCGCCGGGATTGAGGCCGGCGGTGGAAGCCAAGGTGGCGGGCTTCAGGTCATCCGGCGCCTTTTTGGCGCGAATGATCGCCAGGTCATTTTCGGGCTGCACATTCACCACCGTGGCGTCCGATTTGCTGCCGTCCCAGAAGGTCACCACCCAGCGATCCGTGGTGCGGATCACATGCAGGTTGGTCATGATGTCGCCCTTGTCGTCGATCACCACCCCGGTGCCGGTGGCGTCGGGCTTTTCTTCTTCCTTCTTGCCGTCCGGTATATGCAGCGGCACGGGCTTGTAATCCTTGTTCTTCCTGGCCTCCGCCGCTTCCGCCTTGGCCTGCTCGGCGGCATGTTCGGGCGACAGATACCCCTCAACCCGCACCACCGACGGCCCCACGGTGGCGGCCGCGATCGCGGTCTCGGCGGGAGGCGGATCGGTATGGGAAAGCGTGTACTTCACCGCATTGTCGATGTCCCATTGGGTCAAAGCGCGGGGAACTGGATTCACTAGCCGCCAACCGCCCAGGATTGCCAGCACCACCAGTACCGCGGCGACAGCGGGCAAAGTGCGGTCGTGCCGTTTGGCGAAATTCCTGGCCCAGGCCCAAAGCTGTTTGCGCACGGGCGGCGCAGGGTCCGCCCACACTGGCGCAACATAGGGGCCGTCTCCCATGGAAGTCGGCATGGAAGTACGCCGTCGCCCCGCACGGCTATAAAGCGATTTGCGCTTCATACCGACAGTTTCCGAAGGCCGCATGTGAGCCTATTAGACCTTTCGGGGAGACTGCAAGCTGGCGCCGATCATTGCCGGCGGGATTTCGCTTGTTATTTCGCTTGTTAAGGTGCGGGAACCGCGCCCGGGGCGATTGCCAAAAAGACCGGAAGCGCGCAGAAACCGTTGATCCGCTTGATATGTCAGCAGGGACGCCGTGGCTGATGCATTTGTGCCCGTCGGAGCGCCGATCCACCGGCGAAGGCTGAGCCGCCTGGAAATCGCGCTGGCGGCCCGGCGCAATGTTCTCGAACTCATTCCCGCTTTGTCCTTTTCCCAGCCGATCGTTTCGGGCGACATGCTGAAGCGCTGGCACATGCTGGCCGATCCGGCGGGCATGAAGCAGGTCATGCTGGACAAGCTGTCCAACTATCCGAAATCCGAGATCATGAAGCGCATGCTGCGGCCCGCCATCGGCAACAGCCTGTTCAATGCCGAAGGCGCGGAGTGGAAATGGCAACGTCAGGCGGTTGCGCCGGTCTTCACCCACCGCAATGTGATGGCCCTGGCACCCGCCATGACCGCCACGGCACAAAGGACCTGCGACAGGCTCAAGGCAGGCCGTGTCGAGCTGGTCGGCGAGATGCTGACGGCAACATTCGATGTGATTTGCGACGTTGCCTTGTCGGGGCGCGAGCATTTCGACAGCGAAACCTTCGCCCAGGCGATCACCGGCTATTTCCGCACGGCGGGACGCGCCTCGCTGCTGGATTTTTTGGGCTTTCCCGAATGGTTTCCCCGCCCGGGAGAATTATTGGCGGCATCTTCGGTTCACACCATGCACAGCATGGTCGCCGCCGCCATCCAGGCCCGCCGCAACCAGGCCGCCCCGCCCGCCGACGACCTTCTGGCGCA
>CBHTTW010000113.1:0-7733 GCA_966096025.1 uncultured Alphaproteobacteria bacterium
GCGCCCATCTTTCTTCACCTCCACCAGGGTGGTCAGCGGCAGGTCATAGTCCCACAGATCATGGCGCAGCACCTGGAAATGCCAGAGATACTTGCCCGTCGCCGCATCCACCGCCACCAGGGAATTGGAAAACAACGACTCACCTTTGCGGTCATTGCCCGACTGATCGAAGGTCGGCGCGCCGAACGGCAGATAGGCGATACCGCGCTGGGCATCCAGGGTGAGCCCGACCCAGACATTGACGCCGGAGCGCTTGACCCAGCTGTCGCCTTCCCAGGTGTCATGGAATTTTTCGCCGGGCTGCGGCACGCCGTTGAAATGCCAGACCTCGCGACCGGTGCGCACATCGAAGGCGCGAACCCGGCCCGAAGCACCCTGTTGCGGCGTTTCCTGGGTGCGCGAGCCGGTGATGATCAAATTCTTGTAGATCGCCGGCGCGGAAGTGACCCCAAGCGCCGCATCGGGGAAACCTTGCATCACCGCATCGCTGTGCAGGTCCACCACGCCATTCTTGCCGAAGGCCTTGACCGGCGCGCCGCTCGCGGCGTTCAGCGCAATCAACCGCCCGCCGCGGGTGCCGAAAACGATTTGCGAGCCGCTCTGGCCGTCGCCGGGCCAATAGGAAACCCCGCGCGTGGCGGGTTGATCACCGCCCGGCACCTGATAGGCCCAAAACTGGCGGCCGTTTTCGGCATCCAGCGCCACCACCCGGCCATAGGGCGTGGAAACATACATCACGCCATTCACCACAATCGGCGTATTTTGCGATGGCGCAAAACCCCGCTTGGTGAGATCCGGCGGCCGCATATGATAGGTCCAGACCGGTTTCAGCTGCGCGACATTGTCGGGGGTGATCTGGGCCAGCGGCGAATAGCGCGTGTCGCCATAGTCATGGCCGTAAGCCGGCCATTCTTCCGGGGTCTGGGCGGCGGAGGGCAACGCAAAGGCGCCCGCCAGCAATGCGGCCAACACACGCAATTTACCGGTCATATCGTCCCCAGCAGATATCTGCCGCTACTCGACAATGACCCGGGAAACCCGTCAAGCGCGTTCAGGTGATCGTCACCGAGACTTTTCCCAGAACGCCCAGATCGCCGTCGATCCGCTCACCTGCTGAAATCGCCACCGGCTTGACGCAGGTGCCGGTGGTGACCACCTGCCCCGCTCTCAGGGTCATGCCATGTTGGGAAAGCTCGTTGGCCAGCCAAGTCAGGGCAATACGGGGATCGCCCAACACATTGGCACCCACGCCCTGCTCCGCCAATTCGCCATTGCGGAAAGCCTGGCCCGGATGCGCCGCCAAATCCAGCGCCCGCCAATCCTGCAGCGCCGGCGGGCCCAGCACAAAGCGGTGGGCGCAGGCATTGTCAGCGACCAGCTGCGCCAGCCCGGCGGTTTCAAAATGCGCAAAACGCGAATCCGGCAATTCAATCGCCGGGTGCAAGCTTTCCACCGCTGCCAAGACTTCGTCTTGAGAATAGGGAGCCTGACGCGGCGCGAGATCTTCGCCCATGCGAAAGGCAAATTCCAATTCCGCCACCCGCATCAGATTGCTGCCCAGGACAAAGATCCCGTCATTGGGAATTACCCGTTCGGCCAGAATGCGTCCCGCCAAAGGACCATCAACGCCGATATGGCGCTGACCATTGATGCTGGTGGCGGCGATCTTCCAGCCATAGAGCGGCTGGCTGGTATAATCCTCGATACAGGCTTGGACTTGATAGGCCTCTGCACGGTCCTTGGGCCGCAGATTGGCCGGGAGTTCTTCCAGCTGGGTGCCTTCCGACCAGTGCCGGTAAAGCAAGCTGCAGGCCGCGTGCATCTGGTCTTGGTTCATGGCCTTGGACTAGCACAGCGGGAGGCGAAGATCACTCCACCGGGTCCTTGGGCTTTGTGTGCGAGCCCGATCCCGGCGCATAGGGATGGTAGATAGCCTTGTAATAGGCCAGATCGTGCGGCGGTGCGGCATGACCCGCCGGCATCGGCCGCTGCGAGAATGTCTGGAAATAGGCGATGCAGGCATCGCGCCACCACTGCGCTTCCTTTTGCTGGATCGCCAGGAAGGCGGCCGTTTCGGACCAACGCTCGCCATCGACATAAGGCTTCATCGCATCCCAGACCTTGCGCATCCCGGCGACGGTGGCGATGCCGCTGTCGTAACGGACGACCAACTCGTCCCACAGGGTGCGGCCCGACCGCATCTTGTGATCCCAACCGACATGCCGAAACCATAAGAGATCGCGGTCGGGAATGTCAGGGCCGGCGAAAAGCTTGGCGATGGGCGGGGCATATTGAGAAGTGGCGTCGCTGCCGCTTTGCGTGCGGTCGAAACCCACACCTTTGGCATCGGCGCGGTTGTAATAGACCGGATTCCATTCGGGGCGCGCCAGGTCGCTGACCCAAGGCCCAGGGCCATAATGATGGCTGGTGGCGAATTGATGATGCAGGCCGAGCGGCGTCATGTAATCCACCACCGCTTCGCGGCTGGCGATCATCATGGGCACGAGGGAATTCACAAAAGCCGGATCGTTGGTGAACGTCATGCCCAGCCATTCGCGCGCGATTTGTTCGGGACTTAGACTGGGGTCCCAGGCCAGACGCCCGAAGCCGTACCAATCGGCTTGGGAGAATTGCGCCCCGGTCCAATTGCGGTCGTCACCGATATTGGACACGCCCACCATGGCGGACTGGTCATGGCCTTCCAGCGAACCGTCGATCACCTTGGTTACGGTCGAGCCTTTGCCCTTGGCCATGGTGTCCCAGTCCAGGATTTCCTTGAACAGGACCGGCAGATAGACCAGGTGCGTGGTCTGGCCCAGATATTCCTTGGTGATCTGCACTTCCAGCGCCAGGTTGGTCTTGGGCATCGCCCCGAACAGGGGATGGGCGGGTTCGCGCGGCTGAAAATCGATGGCGCCGTTTTTGGTCTGAACGAAAACATTGTCGCGGAATTTTCCGTCCAGCGGCTTGAACTCGTTATAGGCTTGTTTGGCGCGGTCGGTTGGATCCTTCTCGCTATAGACAAAGGCGCGCCAGAACACGATGCCGCCGTGCGGCGCCAGTGCGTCGGCGATCACATTGGCGCCTTCGGCCTGGCTGCGGTCATAGTCGCGCGGGCCGGGCTGGCCTTCGGAATTGGCCTTGACGACAAAGCCGCCGAAATCGGGGATGCGGCGATAGATGCTGTCGGCGTGGGTCTTCCACCAGGCTTGGACCTGTGGATCGGCGGGGTCGGCGGTCTTGAGCTTGCCAAGTTCGATCGGCGCGCTGAATCGCGCCGCGATATAGACGCGGATGCCGTAGGGGCGCAGCGTATTGGCCAGCGCCGCCAGCTTGTCGATATACAGGGACGACAGCATCCAGACGTCGGCCGAGACATTGTTGACCGAGATGCCGTTGATCCCCACCGAGGCATTGGCCCGCGCCATCACCGTGTAACGCGGGTTCACAAAGTCAGGCAGTTTTTGCCAATCGAAGATGGAATGACCGGCATAGCCGCGCTCGATGCTGCCATCGAGATTGTCCCAGTGGTTGAGCAGCCGAAGCTTCATGCGCGGCGCGCTGGCGATATCCAGGCGGGTGATGGGCTGGCGCGTCTGGATCAAGCGCAGGTAAGCAAAACTGCCATACAGAACACCGATATCGCTGTTGGCGGCGATGACGGTGACGGCATTGCCGTTCAGCCTGGTGCTGCGGATCAAATAGCCTTCCGGACCGAGCTTGCCGAGCGGCAGTTTCAAGTCCCCGATCAGGGGCGATCCCGCCGGGGTGCCGATCACCACCGCGCCATCGCTCACGCTGCCGGCGCTGACCGGCTTGGCCAACAACCCGCTCAGTCCTTGCACAAGTTCGTTCTTGGCGGCTTCCAGCGAGGGCGAACGTCCTTCCGATACAATCGCCGTCGCCAGCGGGCGATATTGCGCCTGGGCGGCGGCCTCCATCGGGCGGTAGCGCAGCCACAGGTCATAACCGTCCTCGGCCCGCGCCGGGACGGCCAGCAACAGCAAAAAAGCGGCGGCCAGGAAACGGAACATAACCTTCTCCTCAGGCGCGCAGCGGTGCGTTCCGGAACGCCTCCGCAATAGCCTGGCGCAGGGGCTTGGGCTGGTAATTGCCATCATACAGAGATGGCCGCTTGATCATACCGTCCGGGCGCTTGCCGCCATACAATTGCAGCCAAGAATAACTATCCACCATGCCCCAGGCCGTCAGATAGTCGGTCTGGCGATAGGCAAACATGAAATCCAGATAGCGTTTGGTCAGATCGGCCATGAAACGGTCGCGCTGCGCGATATCGGAGGGCGTGCCGCGCTCGCTGACATCGAATTCGGTCAGGCATAGCCGCAGATCCATCGCCACCGCCGCATCCAGGAACTGTTTCCAGGCCGCCTGATCGGCGGCGCCGAAAGTGTTGGGACCCTGGGATTCCGGATTGGTGCCGGGACCGATATGGCTTTGGATGCCCAGATGATGCACCGGCGCCTTGTTGGCCTTGAGCCGCGCCAACAACTTCAGCACCCCGTCGCGATGTCTGGCGCTGGCGGGGCCCCAGCCCATATAATCGTTATAGACCAGCTTGGCGTGCGGCGCGGCCTTTTGGGCGGCGTCGAAACAGATGTCGATGGCATTGTCGCCCAGATAGCGGGTGAAAGGCGTCTGGCGGATTTCGCCGGTGATTTCGTCCACCGTCTCGTTCACCACGTCATAGCTGAAGATGCGACTGCCGAAATGGCTGCAAACCGTGGTGATATGCTCGCGCAACAGCCGCTCGGCTTCCGTCGCGGGCCGCGTACCGAAATCGTAATTCATCAGCCACTTGGGAAAATATTGCGTCTTCTGCCACAGCAAAGTGTGGCCGCGCATCAGCATGTTGTTGGCCTGCGCAAAGTCCACCATGCGGTCGGCCAGGTAGAAGGAATATTCCTTGGGGTTCGGTCTGAGCGGTATCCATTTGGTCTCATTCTCGCAAACCAGGATGCCGCAATCGCGCAGATGGATGGAACGCACCCCGGCATCATTGAAGGAGGACGCAAACTCCTCCGCGCCGCCGCCCGCGGCGCTACCGAAGCCGGTAAAGCCCTTGGCCTTGGCCAGGGCGTCTAAAGAATCGGCGCCCGTGGCGGCCTGGACGGGGGCAGGCGCCGCCATTCCGGCGGCCAGTGCCGCCAACCCTGCCAGATCGCGGCGTGTCACATCTCCCATGGCCTGCTCCCTTATTTGTCTTTGCGAGCTTTAGACGGTAGCGTTACCATTCTCACGATGTCCGTCAACCGGGCGCATCAAAGCGGTAGACTGAGAAACAAGAAAAAGCCCGCCGATACGGGACAAGGGGAGGATTTATGCACCGCTTCATGGGGCTACGCTGGCTCACCATCGCGCTGATCATGCTGGGCGCCATGGTCAATTTTTTGTCGCGGCAGACGCTTTCCATCGCGGCCCCCACCGTCATCGCCGACCTGCACATCACCACCCAGCAATATGGCTGGATCACCAGCGCCTTCCAGGGCGGCATCATGCTGCAGCCGGTGGTGGGTTATGTGATCGATGTGCTGGGCGTGAAGTCAGGTTTCGCGCTGTTTGCCTTTCTCTGGTCGGTGATCTGCGCGGCGCATGGCTTGGCGGGCAGTTGGCAAATCCTGGCCGGCTTGCGCGGGTTGCTGGGCTTTGCCGAAGGCGCCTTCTCGCCCGGCGGGTTGAAGGTTGTGTCGGAATGGTTTCCGTCCAAGGAACGCGGCTTGGCGGGTGGCCTCTACAATATTGGCCCGTCGCTGGGCTCGATGCTGGCACCGCCCTTGGTCGCCTGGGCGATCCTCAATTATTCCTGGCAGGCCTCTTTCGTCATTGTCGGCGCCATCAGCCTGAGCTGGGTGGCGTTATGGATGATCTTCTACCGCCCGGTGCGTAGTCATCCCAGCCTGTCGCCGGAAGAGCGCGAACATATTCTTTCGGGACAGGAATCCTTCCTGCAGGCACAAGGCAACAAGCCCTCGATCCTGTCCATCCTCAAGCGGCGGAATTTCTGGGGCATTGCCCTTCCCCGCTTTTTCACCGACCCCACCTGGTTCATGCTGTCCTTTTGGGTGCCGCTATATTTGACCTCGGTGCGCGGCTTCGATCTCAAGCAAATCGCCATGTATGCCTGGCTGCCTTTCCTGGCGGCCGACCTGGGCTGCATCTTCGGGCCCGCTGTGGTGCTGTTCCTGCAAAAGCGCGGCCTGGACCTGATCGATGCGCGGCGCGGCGCTTTCACCTTGGGCGCGATCATGATGATCGGTGTGGCCTTCACCGGGATGGTGCAAAGCGCCTTTATGGCGGTGGCGCTGCTTTGCCTGGCGGGTTTCGCACATCAAACCTTGTCGGTCACCATGATCACCATGGCCACCGACCTGTTTCCGCGCAATGAAGTGGGCACCGTGGCCGGTATGGCCGGTACCTGTGCCAATTTCGGCGGCTGGGTAGCTTCGCTGCTGATCGGGGGGCTGGTCGCCACCATCGGCTATTCGCCCTTCTTTGTTGGCCTCGCCGTTCTCGACTTGGTCGCGGCCGCGGTGGCATGGACTGTGATAAAGAAACCGGCATGAGCATGATCCAGAATCCCATCCTGCGGGGCTTCAATCCCGATCCGTCCATCCTGCGGGTGGGCGAGGACTATTATATCGCCACCTCCACCTTCGAATGGTTTCCCGGGGTCCAGATCCACCACTCCAAGGACCTGAAAAACTGGCGTTTGCTGACCCGCCCTCTGCGTCGCGCCAGTCAGCTCAACATGCTGGGAGACGCGGACTCCTGCGGTATCTGGGCGCCCTGTCTCAGTCATGATGGCGATCAATTCTATCTGATCTATACCGATGTGAAGCGTTACGGCCGGGCCTCGGTCGGCGGCGCCAGCGGCGCTTCTCTGCGCGACTTTCACAATTACATGGTGACGGCCAAGACCATCGATGGCGACTGGACCGATCCGGTCTATGTCAACAGCAGCGGTTTCGATCCGTCGCTGTTCCATGACGATGATGGCCGCAAATGGTTCGTCAATATGCTGTGGGATCATCGTCCCGGCCAGAACCGTTTCGCCGGCATTGTAGCGCAGGAATATTCGCGCAATGAGATGAAACTGACCGGCGAGCGGGTGAACATCTTCAAGGGCACGCCGCTGGGTTTTACCGAGGCACCGCATCTCTATAAGCGCGATGGCTGGTACTATCTTTTGACGGCGGAAGGCGGCACCGCCTGGAATCACGCCGTCACCATGGCGCGGTCGCGCAATTTTCTGGGACCCTACGAACTGCATCCGGATACGACCATTATCAGCGCCCGCAACCGCCCCGACGCGCCCTTGCAGCGCGCCGGTCATGCCGATCTGGTCGATACGCCGGATGGCGAGACTTATATCGTCTATCTGTGCGGCCGCCCCCTGCGCAACCGTGGCCGTTGCACCTTGGGCCGCGAAACCGCCATCCAGAAGATGCAATGGCGCGATGGCTGGCTCTACACCGAAGGTGAGCCAGATGTGCCGCAACTGACTACGCCGGGACCGAAAGTGAAGGAGCATCCCTTCCCGGCGGCGGCGGCGCGCGACGATTTCAATGCGCCGGATTTGGCAATCGATTTTCAGTGGCTGCGCACCCCCCATCCCGAAACCATCTTCAGCCTGACGGCGCGTCCGGGCCATTTGCGGCTATACGGCCGCGAGAGCATCGGCAGCCTGTTCACCCAGGCGCTGGTGGCGCGGCGCC
>CBHTTW010000114.1:0-7731 GCA_966096025.1 uncultured Alphaproteobacteria bacterium
GCCAAGTTCGACGAGCTGGCCGATGCGCGCCGGCTCGCCGCCAACTGGAAGTGAACGCGGCCGGCTAGAACCGGCTGACGATTGTGTCCATCTCGGGCCGGGGCCGTTCCTGCAATTCTTCCTTGGCCGTGCCCATGTAAATAAAGCCCGCGATCCGTTCGCCCGGCTTCAAACCGATTTTCTGTTTGACGGCCGGGTGATAGGCGTACCATTCCGTCAGCCAGTTGCCGACAAAGCCCATGGCATGGACGGCGATCAGCATGTTCTGGCACACCGCCCCGGCCGACAATTCCTGTTCCCAGACAGGAATTTTGATCGATTCGCGCGCCGCTGAGATCACCGCCACAATCACCGGCGCCGCGGTCGTGCGCGCGCGCCACTCCTCGCACTGGCTGGGGCTGGCGTCCTCCCGGGACAGGGTCTCCACCAATATGTCCGCGAAGCGCGTCCGCGCCTCGCCCTCGAACACGACAAAGCGCCAGGGAAACAGTTTGCCGTGATCGGGCACGCGCGCGCCGGCTTTGAGAATATCGGCAAGCTGGCTTTTGGAGGGGCCCGGCCCGGTCATCGCCCGCGCCGCGCAGGAGCGGCGGCTCAACAACAGGTCGAGCACCGTCGGCCCGATGCGGTTCAGTTTTTCCGGCTCCATGGGAATTTCCAATCCTTCAAGCACTGCTGGTTATCAGATGCGACGCTCCCGATCCAGGAGCGGTCAAGGCTTGGGCGTTTTGTCCGGCACAAGCTCGGGGCCACCGAGCGGCATCACATCGTCCGGCAACCGGTTTTGCAGCATTTCGATGGAACGGCCGGTATAGTTGCGGACGAACACGGTGGCGATGCCGGTATCGTTGGCAAAGCTGTTGTCCCGCACCAGTATGTATCCTGGCGGATTGGTTTCCTTCTCCCCGCCGATGGCGATCACCGTTCTCTTGTTGCTGGAAAACGGGCCTTTTTCGAAGACATTGCCGGATATCAGGGCAGAGCCGCCATTGGGCAAGTCCACCAGATAACTCGATGTTCCTGTGATTCCGTCCTCGACCGAATTGTTGACGATCTCGGTGTGCACCGCGCGCGATTTGATGTGATGGCCGACATGCTGGGCCTGGAATGTGCTGTTCTCGACGCGCAACACGGCGATGTGGCCGGCATAGATGCCATGGGCGCACGCTTCGATGCAGTTTCCGTTGCCGCGGAATGTGCTGTTTTTGATGATGATGGCGCTGGCGGCGTTGGGAGCCGTCAGAATGCCATTCTCATTGTCGATAAAGCGGTCACTATCAACCGTGAGATTGGCGCCCTCCACCCGGATGGCCGCGCCATTGTGATGAGATGCCTGGGCGCCGGTGAAGGTGATGTTGCGGATGGTAATGTCATTGCCGCGGGTGATGAACATCCCCTTATCGTCGCAGACCTTCGCCGCGACGACGACATCGGGCCCTACGCCTTCGATGACCAGGCCGTTTGCGTCCCAGCGCGCGCAATCATTATAGGTCCCCGGAAATATCCGGATGACGTCTCCCGCGTTGGCGGCGCGGGCCGCCTGGCTGGGCTGCGCATAGATTTTCCCCGGTCCCACGGTCAACTCCGCGCCATGGGCGGGGCAACCGGCCAGCAACAGCGCCGCCAGCCAGTATGCAGGTTGCAAGAATGTTTCTCTCGCGGCTGATCCGCTTTTCATGTTCCGGGGGCCGCTGGCTATTTGACGAAATCCGCGATGATCGAAGTCGGCGCCCCGCCGGCGCGCCGGTCATGGGGCGCGGCGCGTTGCACGAACATCTCATTTTCGGGGACGGGTTCGCAGAGATAGGAATGGTCGTCGAGGAATGCCTGATAGAAATGAATGGCCGCCTTGCGGATTTCCGATTTGAGCACCAGGTGGGTGATCAGCTCGTAACGGGGAAACCAGAGATGGGCATCGCCGTCATCGCTGAAACGCACGCGCGCCTCGCCGGTGGCCTGGTCCAGATAGCTGGTGGCGCCCATCAAAAGGTCCCCGATCACCTTGCCGCGCGCATCATAGATCGAGCGGCGCTTGAGCACGGGACTGCGATAATCCGGAACGCTGAGCCGGAAGGTGCCGCCGGGACGCAGCACGCGATGGATTTCGTCCAGGATGGCGGGCACTTTTTCGAACGCCACATGCTCCAGCACATCCTGGGCCTGGATCTTGGCGATGCTGCCATCGGCAAAGGGCAGGGGATCGGCGAAATTGTGCTGGATTTCGCGGTCGTGGGCCGGCTGCAACGCCAGGCCGATGAAATTGGCAATCTGATATTGACGTTCGTGCAGCCCCAGGCTGCCGAAGTAGAGATATTGCTCCATGCCTGGAGTGTCTAACGCCGCGCCAGCGCCTGCAAGTCGGTAACGGTTTTCTCCACGTCGCGCTTGCTCAAATCGCCATTGGAGGCTTGCTGGATGGCCTTCAGGCTCATGCTCTTGAACAGCGGGTATTGGGCATCGGTCAAAAGTCCCGGCAGGTCCTTGTTGAGGACGGCCGCGGCGTCCGGATCGGCCGCCAGAACTTCAATGGGAGTCTTTTCGTCATAGCTTTGGGGCTGAGCCCCTGCGGGCACCGTCAGCAGCAGCAACATGGCAATTGCCGGTTTGAAGAGCATCGGTCGTCCCTTTGAGCCGCGCCTTGGCAGAACTGCCTCCAGTTTGTCCCTCGTCCAAAAGCCAGGCAATGCGGCAGCCCCGGAGGTTTGTCGCAAGATATGTTGGGGCAGCCTGTTCGGGGATGGTTGAGACGGCAATTGCACGGTCGCTTCCTTTTTCGGCGCTACCAAGTGACAACTGCGCAATGCCCTTTTGGTGCCCGTCATGGCCCTGTGGCAGCCGGTCCCCGGTGGGCTTCTTGTTTTTGTTGCATTGCAACATAATATTGGAAGGTGGCGCAAATTGGTGGATTCCATGCGATTTGATGAAGGCGGCGCGGGTGCCCCGCCAAAAAACGGACCGCTGACCGAGATTTCCTTCGCCCCCAATCCCGGCAATCTGCGCCTGTTCGAATATCTGCCGCCGGGCCTGGGCGCGGGCGCGCCTTTGGTGGTGATCCTGCATGGCTGCGGCCAGACCGCCGCCGGCTATGACCTGGGCACCGGCTGGAGCCGGCTCGCCGACCAGCTGGGCTTTGCGCTTCTGGCGCCGGAACAGAAAGCCGCCAACAATCCCAACACCTGCTTTGACTGGTTCAATCCCGAGGACATCACCCGCGGTGCGGGCGAAGCGGCTTCGATCGCCCGCATGATCCAGACCATGGTGGAGACACACCGGCTGGATGTGAGCCGCATTTTCATCACCGGCCTGTCGGCGGGCGGCGCCATGGCGGCGGCGATGCTGGCCAGCTATCCGGAGATGTTTTGCGGCGGCGCGATCATCGGCGGGCTTGCCTTCGGCGCGGCGCAGAATGTCCGCGATGCCTTGGAAAGCATGCGCAGCGCGCCATTGCGCACACCGGCGCAATGGGGCGAATTGGTGCGCGCGGCATCGGAGCACAAAGGGCCCTGGCCCAAAATTTCCATCTGGCATGGCGCATTGGATCCGGTGGTGAATATCAACAATGCCCAGGCCAGTGTGGCGCAATGGGCCGATCTGCACCGTTTTTCGCTGACCGATGCCAGGCAGGATATGGTGGATGGCGCGATCCATCTGCGCTGGGACGACAAGCTCGAAGTTTACACACTCCCTGTCATGGGCCATGGCACGCCGATCGATTCCCGCGATGTCGGCCAGGCGGGACCGTTTATTCTGGAAGCAGGCATTTCCTCCAGCCGGCGGATCGCGGAATTCTGGGGCCTGGCACCCACGGCTGTCGCCCAGCCGTCTGCCAAGCCGCCGGTGCGGCCTGATGCCGAGCCGCAGGTGTTGCTTAAGATCGAGGCAGTATTGTTGCATCATGCTCAGACGGATGAGGCGGCGCAAAAAGAAAGCCTGGTGATGCGCGCCTTGAAGGCGATCGGGCTGATGCGGCGCTGACGCGTCCCATATTTGTCATAATTTTACGCGCGGGTTCCATCAAAGGCGGGGCCAAGATAGTGGGTGACCTTGGCGTGCGGCTTGGATAGGCTTGGCCATGGCCGAGACACCGTCCGTCATGGAGACACGCCGCCACCAGATGTTTCCGCATCTGGATGAGCATGATTTTTCGCGGCTGCGCCGCTTCGGCGAGGTCCGGCATTTTCCGTCCGGCGCCGCGATCATGAAGGCGGGCGAGGTGGCCGAGGGATTGGCGGTCGTCCTCAAGGGCACCATCGATGTGCGCCAGGGTGGCGCGGTTTCCCAGCGCCAGCCGATTGTCCAGCATGGTCCGGGGAGTTTCCTGGGCGAGCTGGCGCAGCTTTCCGACCGGCCGGCGCTGGTGGACGCGACCGCGGACGGCGAGGTCGAGGCGATTGTGGTGCCGTCGCGGCGGCTGCGCGATGTGCTGGTGCAGGAAGCCGAATTGGGCGAGCGCATCATGCGGGCCTTGATCCTGCGCCGTATCGGGTTGTTGGAAGCAGGCCAAGCCGGGCCCATCGTGATCGGCGCCTTCGGCAGCGCCGACATGATGCGGCTGGAAAATTTCCTGCGGCGGGCCGGACATCCCCATCGCGCCTTGGACGCGGAAAGTGACGGTTGCGCGCAAACCTTGTTGGGGCGTTTTGTCATTGCGCCCGAACATCTGCCGATTGTGCTTTGTCCCGGCGGCCAGATCCTGCGCAATCCCAGCGAAGGCGAGCTGGCGCGCTGCATCGGCCTGCTCAAGCCGATCGATGGCGATCAGGTCTATGACACCGCCATTGTCGGCGCGGGGCCGGCGGGCCTTGCCGCCGCCGTTTATGCCGCCTCGGAAGGGCTTTCGACCCTGGTGCTGGACTGCCGCAGCTTTGGCGGCCAGGCCGGCGCCTCGGCGCGCATCGAAAATTACCTGGGCTTTCCCACCGGCATCGCCGGCCTGCCCTTGATGGCGCGCGCCTATAACCAGGCGCAGAAATTCGGCGCCGAGATCGCGATTCCCGAGGAAGTCCGGCTGCTGGAGGATATCGAGGCCGGGCATTTCCGCATCCGGCTCGGCAGCGGCGAGACCGTCAATGCGCGCAGTATTGTGCTGGCCTGCGGCGCGCGTTACCGCCGGCTGAATATCGCCAACCTGGCGGACTTCGAGGGCAGCTGTGTGCATTACTGGGCCAGCGCCATCGAATCCAAGCTTTGTGCCGGACAAGAAGTGATCCTGACAGGCGCGGGAAATTCCGCCGGGCAGGCGACGGTATTCCTGGCCGGCAAGGTCAAGAAGCTTTGGATGGTGGTGCGCGGCAAGGACCTGGAAACCACCATGTCGCAATATCTGATCGACCGCATCCGGTCTTTGCCCAATGTCGAAGTCCTGGTCCGCCACGAAATTTGCGGATTGGAGGGCGGCGAGGAATGCTTGCGGGGCGTGCGGGTGCGCAATCGCGACACCGGCGAAGAGAGTAGCTGTGAAGCCGGGCATGTCTTCTCTTTCATCGGCGCCGACCCCAATACCGATTGGCTGGGCGAGTCGGGCATTGATTTGGACGAAAACGGCTTTGTGATCACCGGCGCCAAGGGCCGGCATCTGCTGGAAACCAATTGCGACGGCGTTTTCGCGGTGGGCGATGTGCGGTCCGGCTCGGTCAAACGGGTGGCGGCGGCGGTGGGCGAGGGCTCGACCGTGGTGTCGGCCATCCATGCCTGGCTGGCGCGGCTGCGAATGGCGCGGGAACAACAGGCGGCGGCTGAGTGAGATGTCCGAAGATTTTTGTTCCCATCTGGACACGATTCAAAAGGTGACGCCGGGCAGCAAGGGCTGCGAGGAATGCCTGGCGCTGGGCTGGGAATGGTTCCATTTGCGCGTCTGCCGCAGTTGCGGCCATGTCGGCTGCTGCGACCAGTCGCGCGGCAAGCATGCCACCAAGCATTTCCACCGCAGCAAGCATCCCATCATCGAGGGCTATGATCCGCCCGAAGGCTGGGGCTGGTGCTATAGTGACGAGGTGATGTTCGATCTGGGCGGCAATGTGACGCCGCAAATCGGACCGATCCCGCGCTACTATTGAGGCCGCCATGCACGAAAATATCCGCGAAGGCTTTGACGTGTTCCTGCATGACGGGGACAAGACCTTCGGCGCGGTGCGTCAGGTGCGCAAACACGAACTGGTCGTCTATGTCGAGAATGCGGGGGATTTTGAAATTCCGCTCAGCGCGGTCACGGATGCCGAGGCCGGCAAGGTGATTTTGGATTCCACCAGGCTCGACGCCAAATTGCGCGAAGCGATCCGGCGCGCCCATCTGGGCGAAGACCCGAATATTCCATAATAAGAAGCATCAGGGGGGATTATGAGGAAGCTGCTTTTGATCGGCGCTTTGTTGGCGCTGGGACTGAATTCGCCGGCAGAGGCGCGCGGACGCTGGACACCGGCACAGGCCAACGGCTGGTACGCCCAGCAGAAATGGCTGGTGGGCGCCAATTATATTCCGGCCGACGCCATCAATCAGTTGGAGATGTGGCAGGAAGCGAGCTTCAATCCCGCCCAGATCGACAAGGAATTGGGCTGGGCGCAAGCCATGGGCGTCACCACCATGCGGGTGTTCCTGCATGACGCGCTATGGCAGCAGGATGCCCAGGGATTCAAGAAACGCATCGATGCCTTTTTGGCGATCTCGGCCAGGCACGGCATCAAGCCGCTGCTGGTCCTGTTCGACAGCTGCTGGGACCCCAATCCCAAATTGGGCCCGCAGCACCCGCCCATTCCGGGTGTCCACAATAGCGGCTGGGTGCAGGGCCCGGGCGCCAAGGCGCTGGCCGACCCCTCGCAACATCCGCGGCTGGAAGGCTATGTGAAAGACATAGTGGGCAGCTTTGCCCGCGACAGCCGCATCCTGGGCTGGGATGTATGGAACGAACCCGACAACAACAACGGCAATTCCTATCCCGACAACAGCCAGGCGCGCTTCGACCAGGTGGCGTTTCTGCTGCCGCGCGTGTTCGAATGGGCGCGCTCAGCCGATCCCACCCAGCCGCTGACCAGCGGCATCTGGCACAACAATCATTGGGAGAATCTGGATGGCCTGAACGCGGTGGAAAAGACCCAGCTCACCCAATCGGACGTGATCTCCTTCCATGATTACAGCTGGCCGGAGATTTTCGAGGCGCGGGCCAAATCGCTGGAAGTCTATGGCCGGCCCATCATCTGCACCGAATATCTGGCGCGCGGCGCGGGCTCGATCATCGATACGGTGCTTCCCATCGCCAAGCGCCGCAATATCGGCATGATCAATTGGGGCTTTGTCGTGGGCAAAACCCAGACCGATCTGCCCTGGGACAGCTGGCAGCGGCCCTATACGTCGCGTCCGCCGGTGGTGTGGCACCATGAGCTTTTCCGCGCCGACGGCACGCCGTATCGCGCGCGGGAAATCGAGATCATCAAAAAGCTCAGCGCGGCGCCCAAGACAGTCGTGCCGGCGATGGACTGAAACATGTCCATGGCGTTCCTCACTTCCAAGGGGTGACAGGCGGGACTGTGCCGGTGGCGGGCGGCGCTTCGACCGAGCCGAAGTCGGCCGGCGAAACGATCTCCAGATATTCCATGTCGGGAGAGTAATCGAACAGGTAATGCACCATGCCGGGGCGCTGATGCACCACATCACCCGCCTCGACCAGGGTGACCTTGTCCTCATACATGAACTTGGCCCAGCCCTTCATCATGATCACGATCTGGAAATCGCAGACGT
>CBHTTW010000115.1:0-7718 GCA_966096025.1 uncultured Alphaproteobacteria bacterium
CCCCCGGGCGGCCCGGTGGTGATCGAGGGCGCCGGCGGCCTGATGGTGCCGCTGACCAGAGAGACGCTCTTCATCGATATTTTCGCCCGCTGGCAAATTCCCGTGATCCTTTGCGCCCGCACCAGGCTAGGGACCATCAACCACACGCTTTTGTCCATCGCGGCTCTGCGCGCCCGGTCTATTCCCGTGCATGGCGTGGCTTTCATCGGCGAGGCCAATGAAGAAAGCGAAGGCGTTATCGCCGAAATCGGTCAAGTAAAGCGGTTGGGCCGCCTGCCTTTGATCCAGCCGCTATCGGCAGCGCGGCTTAAGGATGTGTTCGCCAAACATTTCAACGCCGCGGATTTTCGATGACGTCTCCCGTTTGGCATCCCTTTACCCAGCATGCGCTGATACCCGATGCGACCCTGGTGAAAAGCGGAAAGGGTGCGTGGCTCCGGACCGAAAAGGGCAGGTTGCTGGATGCCATTTCATCCTGGTGGGTGATCACCCATGGCCACCGCCATCCCAAAATCGTCGAAGCGATCAAGCAACAGGCCGACGAACTGGATCAGGTGATTTTTGCCGGCTTCACCCATCAACCGGCCGAGGATGTGGCGCGGGCTTTGGTGGAGATCGCACCTTCGGGATTGTCGCATGTTTTCTATTCCGACAGCGGCAGCACCAGTGTGGAAGTGGCGCTGAAGATGGCGCTGGGTTTCTGGAGGAATAGAGGCCTGGACCGAACCCGCATCATCGCGCTGGAACACGCCTATCATGGCGATACGGTGGGCACCATGTCGGCGGGCGCGCGCGGTGTGTTCACCAATGCCTATGCGCCGCTTCTGTTCGATGTGGTGCGGCTGCCCTTTCCCGCGCCGGGCCGCGAAAAGGAAATGTTGGACCAGTTGCGCGATGCCGCCAAAGGCGCCGCCGCCCTGATCGTCGAGCCGCTGATCCTGGGCTCGGGCGGCATGCTGATCTATGCGCCGGAGGTTCTGCGCGACATGGCCGCGATCTGCCGCGAGACCGGCACCCTGCTGATCGCCGATGAATGCATGACCGGCTTTGGCCGCACCGGCACACTGTTTGCGTGCGAGCAAGCCGGCGTCTCGCCCGATATTCTCTGCCTGGCCAAGGGCGTGACCGGCGGCAGCGTGCCGCTGGCGGTGACCCTGTGCCGGCCCGAAATTTTCGACGCCCATTATTCCTCCGACCGCAGCCGCACCTTTTTTCATTCCAGTTCGTTCACCGCCAATCCCATCGCCTGCGCCGCCGCCCGGGCCAATCTGCAAATCTGGCGCGACGAGCCGGTGCTGGATCGGGTTGCGGCGCTGGCGGCGCTGCAGGAAGAACGGTTGGCGCGGTTTCGCGATGACCGGCGCTTTTCCGGCGTCCGGCGCCTGGGCATCATCACGGCGCTGGATCTCAATGTTTCCGATCCCGGCTATCTGGCCAATGTGGGGCTGCAACTCTCCCGCTTTTTCCAGGACCGGGGCCTGCTTTTGCGCCCCCTGGGCAACACGATTTATGTGTTCCCGCCCTATTGTGTGACGGCGGACGAGCTGGATCTGGTTTATGATGCCATCCGGGACGCCGCCGAAAATTTCGCGTAACCGGACGGTGATCCCAAGCGAATAGTTGGGCGTAAGACCAGGAACCACGCCATGAACATGAAACCGCTTTATCTGATGATGGCCGCCGCCGCGCTTGGATTGGCGGTGCCGCTTTTCTCATCCCATGCCCGGGAGCTGAACGCGCAAATTCCCGCCGCGATGTCCGATCCCGCCAACCCGGCAACCACGGAAGTCGCGGTGCTGGCGGGCGGCTGCTTCTGGGGCATCCAGGGCGTGTTCGAGCATGTCAAAGGCGTCACCAAGGTGGTGTCGGGTTATTCCGGCGGCGACGCCAAGACCGCCAATTACGACCAGGTCAGCGAAGGCGAAACCGGCCATGCGGAATCGGTTCAAATCCATTTCGATCCCCGCCAGGTGAGTTTCGGCCAGTTGCTGCGGATCTATTTCTCGGTGGCGCATGATCCCACCGAACTCAATCGCCAGGGCCCGGACGAGGGCACGCAATACCGTTCCGAGATTTTCGCCGCCAGCCCGCTACAGGAACAGACCGCCAAGGCCTATATCGCCCAGCTCGATTCGGCGCATGTCTTCGCCGCGCCCATCGCCACCAAGGTGGAACCCCTCAAGGCCTTTTATCCGGCCGAGGACTATCACCAGGACTATCTGGTCAAAAATCCCCGGGCCTCCTACATCGTGATCAACGACCTGCCCAAAATCGCCGCCTTCAAGCGGGTCTGGCCGGACCTGTACCGGGAACAGCCGGTGCTGGTGGCCCAGGATTAGCCGTGATTTTCGCCCCTTTGGGCGTCCCGGCTGTTAAAAACCTGTCATCCTGAGCCGGGGGTTTTACCCTTGCCCGTAAAAAGCCTCCGGGGGCGTTTTCTTTGCGCCGCCGATCTGGTAGGTCGTGCCCCGGCTTGGGCTCCTGGCCGCCAAGTGGCGGGTTTTGCGGGCAAAACCGAAGAAATTAAAGCGAAACCAAACGATGAAAACTCAACTGATTGTGGGCGGCGGCGCCTTGCTGGTCGGCCTTTTGGCGGGCTGGATGATCCGCGGCGTGGCCACTTACAACACCAATACCGCCGCGGTCGCCACCTATGACGACTGGCGCGTCGCCTGTCCGATGGCCGAGACCAAAGACGTCCATTGCGAGCTCAGCACCGATGTGGTTGACCGTTCGACGGGCACGCCCAATCCGGTCGCGCGCGCCGGCCTTGCCATCAACAAGGAAGGCAAGCAGACGATGAACTTCATGCTGCCCTTTGGCGTGGCGCTGGAAGCGGGCATGGGGCTGCGCATCGGCAAGGAGCCGGTCAAGGTCTATCAGTACCGCACCTGCAACACGGTCGGCTGCCTGGCCGAGACACCGTTTGACGCCCCGCTGGCTTCGGCCCTGAACAATGCCGACGATGTGGCGGTGATGTTCGCCGGGCTCGACGGCAAGCCGGTTTCGTACCAGATGTCGTTCAAGGGCTATAAGGCCTCGCTCGCGGCGTGGAAGAGCGCCGATCAGAAGCGTCAATCCTGGTTCTGGAGACTTTGGTCGTGAAGATGAAGTCTGTTCTGACTGGCGCGCTCGCCGCGCTGGCGCTTGGTTGTGCCGCCGCTTCCGCCCAGGAGGCGCCTGCCGCGCCCCAGGGCCGCCCCGAGGTCAAGACCATCGGCGATTGGGCGGTGCGCTGTTTCCCGGTGGCCAATACCAACCCCTGCGACATGTTCCAGGAACGGGGCACCCAGCAGCAACGCATCCTGACTTTTTCCCTGGCTTTCGTGCCCAGCATGAACCGCCATATCCTGCAGATCACCGTGCCGCTGGATATCTCCATTCAGAAGGGCGTGACGCTTCAGGTCGGCGATTACAAATCGCCGGTCATGAAGTACCGGATGTGCACGCGGGAAGGTTGTTTCGTGCAGATCGCGCCGGACAATGCGGTGATCGATGCCATGGTCAGGGCCAGCGTCCCCAACGCCATGATCAATATCGTTGCCGACGGCGGCAAGGCCGTTCCCCTTCCCGTATCGCTCAAGGGATTTGCAGCCGCGCATGACGATATGGTCGCCCAGAACCGCGCCAAGGCGAAAGCGGCCCCTGCCGGCGGCGACGCCCCCAAGCCGTAACGAGGCGCTCGATGATGAAGTCCGTTTTGTCCGCCGCCTGTGCCGGCCTGTTGCTGTCCATGGGCGGCGCCATGGCCCAGGAAGCGGGCTCGGGCCGTCCCGAGGTCAAGCCGGTGGGCGACTATTGGTATGTGCGCTGCTTTCCCATCGAAAGCCCCAGCCCCTGCGACATGTTTCAGCAGCTGGACAGCCAGGCCACCAAACAACGCGTGCTGTCGATCTCGCTGGCCTATGTTCCTTCCATCAATCGCCACGCCTTGCAGATCATGGTGCCGCTGGAGATCGCGATCCCCAAGGGCGTGACCATAAAGACCGACACCTTCACTTCGCCGGTGCTCAAATACCGCCGCTGTGACCGCAACGGCTGTTATGTCGAGATGCCGGTGGAAAACAGTTTTGTGGATTCGATCAGCCGTTCGACAGGCGAAACCGGCAAGGTCAATATCACCGCCGACACCGGCAAGAGCTATGCCTTGAACTTCTTCCTCAAGGGCTTCACCGCCGCCCATGACGAAATGGTGTCCCAGGCCCGCGCCAAGGCCAAGGCAATTTCCAAGCCCGCCGACGCACCGGCGCAGTAAGCGCAATTAAGAGTGTTATCGAACAAAAAGGCCGATCAATTGATCGGCCTTTTTTTATGCGCTCGCCGGTTTGAACGTCAGGGACACTCCGTTCATGCAATAGCGTAAACCCGTGGGCTTGGGGCCATCGTCGAAGACATGTCCCAGATGCCCGCCGCAGCGGCGGCAATGCACTTCGACGCGGCTCATGCCCAAGCTGTTGTCCTGCGTGGTCGCCACGGCATTGGCCAAGGGCCGGTAGAAGCTGGGCCAGCCGGTGCCGCTGTCGAATTTGGTGTCGGAAGAGAATAGATCCAGGGCGCAACCGGCGCAGGCGAAAATGCCCTTGCGATGCTCCTTGTTGAGCGGCGAGGTAAAGGGCACCTCGGTATCCTCGTGACGCAACACCCGATAGGCGGCGGGGGAAAGAAGCTTCTTCCATTCCGCGTCGCTCTTGGTCACTTCAAAGCCGAAGGCCGGGCCGATGGCGGGCAGGGCCGAGCCCATCAGCAAGGCGGTGAGAAACTGGCGTTTGCGCATCTTCGTCTCCGTCACAGCGATTATACACCGGTCAATTCGCACGCCGGGGGCGAAAGTTACGGGGAACCATCCCCGGCGCCCCCCGTTTTGTCACCAGTAACAATTGGAGTTGATCATGGACAAGGACAGGATTGAAGGTTCCGCCAATCAGGCCAAGGGCGCCATCAAGCAGGCGGCCGGTAAATTGACCGGCGACGCCAAGCTTCAGGCCGAAGGCGCGGCGGACAAGGCCAAGGGCAAGGTGCAGAATGCCGTTGGCGGACTGAAGGACTCGCTGCGCGACGCTGCCAAGCACTAGGCGTTCAGCAAGAAAAAAAGCCCGGTCTCCTGTTGGGGGCCGGGCTTTTTCGTGTGATTGTCCCGCCGTCTCGCTTTGCCCCCTCCAACTTACCAAAGGGCCGTCACAATGCGCTTTTTCCGTTGGCTAGGCTCCATCCTGTTTGCCGTCCTCAACGGCTTCGCCAAGACGGTCGTGTTCCTGATCCTGGTGATCGTGGTGCTGGTGACGATCTCGCTGGTGCGCGGCGACGGCCAGCCGGCCAGCATGGTGCTGACCCTGGATCTGCGCCAGCCGATCGACGACAGCGCCGCCGCCCCCACCAGCATCCTGACACCCAAGCGCACCACGGTGATGGATGTGGTGCTGGGTCTGGAGGCCGCCGGCCGTGATCAGCGGGTCAAGGGGCTGGTGATGCAGTTGGGCAATGGCGCGCTCTCCACCGCCGAGGCCCAGGAAATCGCCGCCGCCGTGCAGCGCTTCCGCGCCAAGGGCAAGTTCGTCACCGCCCAGGCCACCGCCTTTTTCAGTGCGGGACTGGGCGATTATCTGGCCGCCAGCGCCGCCAATGAAATCTGGGTCCAGCCCAAAAGTCCGTTCTCGACATCGGGGCTGGGCGGCAGCGAACTGTTTCTGCGCGGCAGTTTGGAAAAGATCGGCGCCCAGCCCCAGATCGCCAAACGCTCCGAATATAAAAGCGCCGCCGACATGTACATGGAAAAACAGATGTCGCCGGCCGATCGCGAACAGCTCACCCAGTTGATGAATTCGGTCTATGGCACGGCCGTCGATCAGATGGCCGCCAACCGCAAGCTCAAGCGCGACGAGGTGATCGCGGCGCTGGAAGCCAGTCCGCAATTCGCCGAGGACGCGCGCAGCCGCCGCCTGGTCGACAAATTGGGTTATGACGATGAGGCGCTTGCCGCCGCCAAGGCCAAGGCCGGCGAGGGCGCCAAACCGGTCAAACTCAACGAATATGTCAAGGATACCGAGCGCGCCTTCGGCACCGCCAATATCGCCATCGTCCAGGCCTCCGGCGAAATTCGCGACGGCACCAACAAGACCTCCTGGGTCAACACCGCGGCGGGCATCGCCAGCGACGACCTGTCGGCGGCGATCATGCAGGCCGCGCGCGATAACAATATCAAGGCCATTGTGCTGCGCGTGGATTCACCCGGCGGATCGGTCACCGCCTCCGACCAGATTCTGCATGCGGTGAAAGCGGCGCAGAAGGCGGGCAAGCCGGTGGTGGTCAGCATGGGCGGTGTCGCCGCGTCCGGCGGCTATTATATTTCGCTCAGCGCCAACAAGATCGTGGCCGAGCCCGGCACCATCACCGGTTCGATCGGGGTTCTGACCGGCAAGGTCAGTTTTGCCAAAAGCCTGGAACTGGTGGGCGCCAAGGCCGAGTCGGTTGCGGTGGGCAAGAACACCCTGGCGGAATCCCCGCTCCAGCCTTTCACCGATGAGCAATGGGCCAGCCTTAATCACCAGGCGGATGTGATTTACGACGATTTCACCCGGAAGGTGGCCGAGGGCCGCAAGCTTCCGCTCGACAAGGTCCGTCTCGCGGCCCGGGGCCGGGTGTGGTCCGGGGCCGATGCCAAGGTCCAAGGGCTGGTCGATGTCCTGGGTGGGTTCTGGACGGCGGCGGGGCAGGCGGCCAGCCTGGGATCGGTGCCGGCGGACGGGATGGTTTTCCGGGTCTATCCCCGCCCCACCGGTATCCTGGCGCGGCTGGGGGCCCTGTCGGACGATCTGGAGGCCAGTCTGGGCTTCATGGGCAGGGTCGAATCGATCCTCAACCTCCCCGTCGCCCAGGCCCTGTTGGGCCAGGTTTCCAGCCTGCCCCAGGGCGGTCCTGGGAGCACAATCCAGCTGCGGGCGACAAATCTGCCGCGCCCGTGACCCCCTGGTCACGGCCTGTGCAAGGAAACTGCTTGTTCCAAGGAAACCTTGAACTATAATTTCGGGGTGCGGGGGGCACGAAGCTGGCTTGGGGACACCATAACTGCGATTATGGGGGTCTGGCGGTTTCGGGGCACCCGAACCTTCGTTCAAGGCAGTTGGAGCTTTCATCATTTCCCCGCAATCCCCCAAAGGGCCATCCCTCGAAGAGTTGAGCTTTGAGGGCGCGCTCAAGGAATTGGAAGCCATCGTCTCCCGGCTGGAGCAGGGTGAGGTGGCTTTGGAAGATTCCATCGCTCTGTACGAACGCGGACAGGCCCTGAAGACTCATTGTGAAAAAAAATTGAAGTCCGCCGAGGGGCGTCTGGAAAAGATCGTATTGGGCGCGAATGGCCCGGAAATTGGTCAAAGGCTGGAGACGGCATGAGCTTGCGTTGCTGTCTTAAAAAAGAGATTTTCCCGACATGAATATCCCCAATACCAAGACGCCCCTGCTGGACCAGGTCGACCTGCCGGAAGACCTGCGCAAGCTGGAGAAGCACCAGCTGCGCCAGTTCGCCGACGAGCTGCGCACCGACCTGATCGACATCGTTTCGGTGACGGGCGGGCATTTCGGCGCCGGATTGGGCGTGGTCGAGCTCACCACGGCTTTGCATTATGTCTTCGAGACTCCCAAGGACCGGGTGATCTGGGATGTCGGCCATCAGGCCTATCCCCACAAGATCATCACCGGCCGCCGCGCCCGCATGCGCACCCTGC
>CBHTTW010000116.1:0-7673 GCA_966096025.1 uncultured Alphaproteobacteria bacterium
GGCGCATGCTTTTTGTGATCTTGGTGGATTTCCATCTCAAGCCGGGCGTGCAATCGCAATTCCGCCGCCTGATCGATGCAAATGCCGATGCCTCGGTCAGGACTGAGCCCGGATGTCTGCAATTCGATGTTCTGGAGCCCGAAGGTGAGGCCGATCGCCTGCTGCTTTATGAACTCTATACCGGCAGGGCGGCATTCGACGCCCATCGGCAGACCGGGCATTTTCGCATTTTTGCCGAGGCAAGCGAATCGCTAATCTTGCAAAAAAAGGTCGTGCGCAGCGATCTGGCCTTTTCGGGGGCGGATGTCGCCTCTACCAGGCTGGGCCGCTAAGCCAAGATCACCGGGGGATCACGATGCCAGAAAAATTCAGGGTCGGACTTTCGGCGGACTTTCGCAACCCGGACGGCTCTCCGACATTTTGCGATTTCGACCTTACCCCGCTGATGGATGATCCCAGTGTCGAGATGGTCTTCCTGCAGCCGGAGAATGTCCTGAGTTCGCGACAGCTCGAGGACATCGATGCTCTTATTCTGCTGGCGCACCGCTTCGACAAGGGCAGCGTGCCGAAAAGCGGGCGCCTGGGTGTCATCGCCCGTTTCGGGGTGGGATACGACACGGTCGATGTGAAAGCCTGCACCGATGCCGGCATCGCCTTGGTCATAACCCCGGAATCGGTGCGCCGGCCCGTCGCGGTGTCGATCATCACCCTGATGCTCGCCTTGACGGGAAAATTGACCATCAAGGAAAAGCTGACGCGGGCAGGGGCGGCGGGGTTTGCCCAACGGGGCGCGCATATGGGTGTCGGGCTGGTGGGACGGACGTTCGGCTCTTTGGGTGTGGGTAACATCGGCGCCGAGGCTCTCCGCCTGGCCAAGCCATTCGACATGAAATTGATCGCGCATGACCCGTATGCGGACGCCAAGCGGATGGCGGAATTGGGGGGCGAGCTGGTCGGCATTGAAGAGTTGTTTCGCCGCGCGGACATTCTTTCGGTCAGCTGTCCTCTCTCCGAGGCCACCAAACATATCGTCAATGCCAAATTGTTGGGATTGATGAAGCCCACAAGCTATCTGATCAACACCGCGCGCGGGCCGGTGGTTGACCAGAAGGCGCTCACCAAAGTGCTTCAGGATCGTCGCATCGCGGGCGCCGGCCTGGATGTGCTGGAGCAGGAGCCGCCGGACCTGAACGATCCGATCCTTGCGCTGGACAATGTCATTCTGACGCCGCACGCCTTGTGCTGGACCGATCAATGTTTTGCCCATCAGGGCGCTCTGGATATTCAAGCGGTGCTGGAATATCGCGATGGCCGGGTTCCCAGCGGAACAATCGTCAATCGCGCCGCCTTGGACAGCAGCGCCTGGCAGGAGCGGATTTCGGCACTGCGCGTCCGGCTGCACGGCGCGCGCTAGGCCTTCCCGTTATCGGGTGCCGAATTTGAAAACCGTGACTTCGTGCATGGGCTTCTGAGGCGTCACCACCGTCGACGGAAAATTGGGGTGATTGACCGTGTCGAGATAGCCTTGGGTTTCAAAACTCATGGCGTCGAAGGCCCGATAGACTTTGCCGCCCTTGCCGGTGACGGCGCGGTCCCCGATCAGGTGCGCCCATACCACCACGCAAGGATGGGTGGTGGACACGTCCATCACGATACCGGTCTTGGGATCGGTCATCCGCGCCGCCGGCCGCAACATGCCAGGCTTTCCATTGATCACCATCTCCAGCTCAATGCCCTTGCGCATGGCGATTTGCGGAAAATCGGACTTTTGCACATCGCCGACCCGCACGGGTTTGCGAAAATCCGCCGGCGTGCCGTCGACGGGGAGGATTTCTCCCGTCACCAGATTGCCGGCGTCGGCCGGGGTGAAGCGGTCGGCGAAAATCTGCATGGTCTGGTCGGAGATGTCGCCATTGCCTTCGCCCTGCAGCGCGAACATGGCATGGTTGGTGAAGTTGGCGACCGTCGGCCGGTCGGATGTGGCGCGATATTCCAGGCGGAGCGCGTTGTCGCTGGTGACCGTGTAAGTGACGGTGGTGGTCAGTACGCCGGGAAAGCCGCCATCGCCGTCGGGGCTGACCAGGGTGAGGGTCAGGCTGGGCTCCGCGCCGTCCTGCATCCGCGCCTGCCAAACTTTGCGATTGAAACCGGCGGTGCCGCCGTGAATGACAAAAGGTGCGTTGGGATCCCGCTTTTCCAACTGATAGGTCTTGCCGTCCAAGGTGAAGCTGCCGCCGTGGCTGATCCGGCCGACATAGCGGCCCACCAGGGCGCCATAAAAATCGCCGGCTTTTTCGTAAGCCGCGAAATTGTCATAGCCCAGTTGAACGTCGGTCTTGCCGCCCTGTTTGTTCGGCACATACAGGCTTACGATGCGGCCGCCGTAATTGGTGATGCGCGCTTCCAGCCCGCGCGCGCTTTTGAGCGTGAACAGGCTGACCTTTTCGCCGCTTTGCGCGGTGCCCCAAGCTTCTTCGGTAATGTTGCGGGCTTGGGCCGCGCCAAGGGACAGCAGCATGAGACCGATCACACCAAAAAATCTGCGAACCGCGCCAGCCATGGCTTTGCTCCCCTGTGATGCGCTTTTTTCCGCAGGCTAGCGCAAAGGCGAAAGAAGGCAAATTCCAGCATTGTGCAGCTGCGAGCACGCTGCCGGATGTGTACGGGTGCGCGATGTCCGCTATGATCGCCGCACCGCTTTCAGGGGGCTGGACATGAAGCAGGGCTGGTTTGTGTTGATCGGGCTGCTTGCCGCCGCGCCGGCCTTGGCGGCGACGGATGGGCCCCGGCAGCTGCCGGCGCGGACGATTCCGGTGCCCAATACGGTAAGTCCCCAGATGCAGGCGATCATTGCGCGTCCGGTCAATCCCATCTGGAATGTCGTTCCCAAGACCAAGGCGGAATGGAAGGCGCTGGTGGCCAAGAATGCGGCGGAAACCATCCCCACCATTCCGGCGATGCGTGATGCCCTGCATGTCAAGGTCGAGCCGGCCACGATTGCCGGTGTGAAAGCCTATATCGTCACGCCGGATGTGATCTCTCCGGCCAACCGCAATCGCCTGCTGATATATTTCCATGGCGGCGGTTTTGTTTTGCGTCCGGGCGAGGCCGGCCTGGCGGAGGCGATCCAGATGGCCGGGTTCGGCCATTATAAAGTGATCTCGGTCGACTATCGCATGTCGCCGGATTTCCCGTACCCTGCCGCCATGGACGATGCCATGGCGGTGTATCGCGATGCGCTGAAGACGGTGAAGCCGAAGAACATCGGCCTTTTCGGCACTTCGGCCGGCGGCAACATCGCGCTGGTGATGGTGTTGCGGGCGAAAGCGGAAAAATTGCCGCTTCCCGGCGCCATTGCGCCGGGCACGCCTTGGTCCGATATGACCAAGACGGGCGACACTTATTTCACCAACGATATGATCGACAATGTTCTGGTCTCCAACGATGGCTTTTGGGGAGCTGCGGCGGCGTTGTACGACAACGGTCGCGACCTCAAGGATCCGCAGCTTTCGCCGATCTATGGCGATTTGCGCGGCTTTCCGCCCACCATCCTGACGTCGGGAACCCGCGATCTGTTTCTCTCCAATACCGTGCGGATTCATCGCAAGTTGCGCCAGGCCGGGGTGGAGGCGCAGCTGCAGGTGTTCGAGGGCCTGAGCCACGCCCAGTATTACCGCGACATCACTTCGCCCGAGACCATCGATTATAACAATGAGGTTGCCCGCTTCTTCGACAAGCATCTCGGCCGGTGATATGAAGACTGCCTAGAAGGCCCGGAGGAATGGAATCGTGATTTTCAGAATGCTCGCCGCGGCGATGCTCTTTGCGGCGGCTCCTGCATTGGCCGCCGACAATTACCAGACCGATATCGGACCGACGCCGAAAAACGGCCGCCAGGGACCCAATGTCCAGGGCCGCGGCACGGTGTTGGCCACGCTCGACAAAAATACCTTCACCTTGCAGGGAAAATTCTCCGGATTGTCCTCGCCCGCGACCCAGGCGCGCCTGCATGTCGGCAATGTGATGGGGGGAACCGGGCCCGCCATTGGCGGGTTGAAGATTCCACTGGCGCAAAGCGGCGAGATTTCCGGCACCTTCACCCTGACGCGGGATCAAATCGCGGCTCTGAAGCTTGGAAAGCTCTATGTGATGCTCGACAGCCAGAGCGCACCCAAGGGCAATTTGTGGGGCTGGTTTCAGCCCGAGCATGTGACCGTTCCGCCCGGCGTGCCGCAGATGGATCACTGGTATATTCCCAACCTTCTCGACAACCGGGACGATAGTCCGGCCAAAAAGAACAATAGCTGAGCGCGGAGCAGACATGATCAAGAACATTATGCGCGCGTTCGGGGCGGTTGCCGGCCTTGGTGCGACCGCCGCCGCCGCCATCTTTGTGTCGCATGCCACCGCGCAAACCAGTGCCGGCCCCTTCACGGAGGCCCAGGCCCAGGCCGGGCGGGACCTTTATGCCAGCCGTTGTTCCGCCTGTCATGACGGCGGCGGCGAAACAATCCGCCTGATAGGCCCGGCCTTCACCCAGGCCTGGACCAAGCGCAGCACGCGCGATCTTCACGCCCGCATCCAGAAAACCATGCCATTCACCAATCCCGGCAGCCTGACGGATGACGAAACCGCTTCGATTGTGGCCTATATCCTGAACGGCAATGGGGCCAAGGCTGGCACCACGGCTTTCACCCCCACGACGGACGTGGCGATCAGCACCATCATCTCGTCGCGCAGGGACGCCTATGCGGGCTATGTCAGCCCCAGCAGCGTGGCCCTTGGCACCGGCGTCACCTTTCCCGGAACGGTCGAAAAATACACGCCCGTCACCGAAGAAATGCTGCTGAACCCGCCCGCCAACGACTGGCTGATGCATTACCAGAATTATGCCGGCTGGAGCCATTCGCCGCTCAAGCAGATCAACGCCCAGAATGTGCACAATCTGCAACTGCGCTGGGTGTGGTCGATGGAAGATGGCGAACGCCAGCAGATCACACCCCTGGTGCATGACGGTGTGATGTTCGTTTCGACCGTCATCAACAATACGGTGCAGGCGCTGAATGCGGCGACCGGCGACCTGATCTGGGAAAACCGGCTGGGCCCCAGGCTGGAAAACCAGGTCAACGCCACCGCGCGCGCCATGGCGCTGTACGGCAACCAGCTTTTCTATCCTGCCAGCGACGCCACCATGTATGCGCTCGATGCGCGCACCGGCAAGGTCAACTGGAAGGTCAAGATCTCCGATTATGGCCGGGACAAGATCGGCGGCGTGATGATCGCCGACGGCAAGCTTATTCTGGGGCTTGGCGTCTGCGATGAGGCCACACTGGAGGACCGCTGCTTCATCGCCGCCTATGACGTCAAGGATGGCCGTCAGATCTGGAAATTCTCCACCGTCGCCTATACCGGCGAGCCGGGCGGAGACACTTGGGGCACCATGACCAACGGCGAACGGTCGGGCGCCGATGCCTGGATCGCGGGTACCTATGATCCCAAGCTGCGGCTGATCTATTTCGGCACCGGCCAGGCCAAGGCCGGCAGGCACGGTATCGGTGACAAGCTTTTCAGCAACGCCACCATTGCCCTGGATGTCGATACCGGCAAGATGAAATGGTACCATCAGTCCGCGCCGGATGAGGGCCTGGACCTGGATGAAGTCTATGAAAAGATCCTGATCGACAATGGTTCGCAGAGACTTCTTCTCAGCGCCGGCAAGCCGGGCATTCTCTGGAAGCTTGATCGCACCACGGGGCAGTTCCTCGATTATGTCCCGATGGTTTTCCAGAATGTCTTTACCAGCATCGATCGCAAGACCGGCCGCGGCACCTATCGCCCGGATATCCTGAAGCCCGAGCCGGGGACGTCGCGGTCCTCCTGCCCGGCCCAGTCGGGTGGTCATAACTGGCCGGCCGCCAGCTACGTTCCCGCTGACGATGTGATCATCTATCCCCTGATGCAGATCTGCGTGACCTCGCAGGGCGACATGATCGGCAATTACGAAGCGCCCGGATCGGACGGTTATATGGGACGGTTGAGCGCCTATCGGGTGAAAGACCTCAAGCCGGTCTGGACCCTGCAGCAGCGCGCGCCATTCCTGACCAGCTCGATGACCACGGCGGGCGGCGTCGGCTTTATCGGCGACTGGGATCGCACCTTCCGCGCTTTTGACGTCAAGACCGGCAAGACTCTGTGGAAGACCCGGCTGGGCACGACCGCCGCCGGTTTCCCCACCACCTTTACGGTCAATGGCGAGCAGTTCGTGGCGGTTCCGACCGGCTATAATGGCGGTAGCCCACAGGTCAGACCCGCCAGCATGTTCGCCTTTGAGCGCAACCGCCCGCTGGTGGGTCACGCCGTCTATGTTTTCGCACTGCCGAAAGCGCAGTAAGGCCGGCAAATTCGCGATTGGGGACTGGCGCGCCTTGGCGGGCGCTGTGCTAGGCTTTGCCCGCCTCATCAGAGCGCCATCAGGCGCCAACCCAGGAGTGTCCGCCATGATCCGCCCCCTCAGTGCCGCCTTGCTCGCCACCAGTCTGTTTTGCGCGCCTGCTTTGGCCCAAAGCGTGTCGCCCGCCATCGCGGCCGCCGTCGCAGATAGCGCAAGGCCGGACACGGACAAGGAGCGCGATGGCGCCCGCAAGCCGGCCGAGACCGTCGCCTTTGCCGGGGTCAAGCCGGGCATGACCGTGGCCGAGCTGGGACCGGGCCGCGGCTATTACACCCGCATCCTGGCCAAGGCGGTGGGCCCCAAGGGCAAAGTCTATGCCGTTCTCACCACGGCGCAGGCCGCGCGTCCCGGCGTGCTTGACGGGCTCAATGCCCTGGCCGCGGCCAACCCCAATATCCAGGTCGTGACAGTGGATTTCGCCACCATGAGTTTGCCCGAGAAAGCAGACCTGTTCTGGACCACGGAGAATTATCACGACTTCCACAACGGCCCGACCGCCGACATCGCCGGGCTCAACAAGGCCGTGTTCAACAATCTGAAGCCGGGCGGGATATTCTATGTCGAGGACCATAATGCGGCGGACGGCGCGGGCCTTGAAGCCACGTCCAAGTTTCACCGCATGGATGTGGCTGTCGCCAAGACCGAGTTGACCGCGGCGGGCTTCAAGCTGGATGGCGAGGGCAATTTGCTGCGCAATCCGGCCGACAACCGGGCGGGCAGCAATTCCGAATCCGGGCATTTCGTCAGCGACCGCTTCATGCTTCGGATGAAACGGCCCTAAACAAGCCGGAACGGTGCGATAACAAAAATCGAGGGGGCACCGATGATTGACAGGAATAGACGAGACCTTCTGGCCACCGGAGCGGTGGCGGCGGCAATGGCCGCTGCCCCTGGTGTTTCGGCTCAGCAAGCCGGGGCGATGACTTTTTACCAAAGAGGCCCGGTCCGGATCCATTTTGAAGAACATGGCTCCGGTTTCCCCCTGCTGCTGATCTCGGGTGGCGGGCTGAATTCTTCAATCTCGGGTCTGCGCACCGGGCCTTTCGATCCGATCGAGGAGTTCAAGTCGGAGTATCGCTGCATCGCGGCGGACCTGCGAAACTCCAATCTGGGCCAGTCCACCGGGCCGTTGGATATAGACCGGCCATGGGATTCTCATGCCGACGACCAGCTCGGGGTGATGGATCACCTGGGAATCGACAAATTCATGGTGGTCGGCTTC
>CBHTTW010000117.1:0-7601 GCA_966096025.1 uncultured Alphaproteobacteria bacterium
CGTCGGTGCCGCCGACAAAGGTCACGCCGCTGGCGGTCACAATCGGCCCGCCATTACCGGGGCGCCCGGTGTTCTTCTTGCCTTCCGGAAAATGATCGGTGATGCCGAGCCGCGTGCGCCACACCACATCGGCCGTGTTGACATCGACCGCGATCAGCTCGCCCCAGGGCGGAACCTGGCACGGCGTGTTGGTCTTGGGATCGACAAAGCGCGCCGAGGTCATGTGCCATTCGCCATTGTCGCGCTTCACCAGTTTTTCGACATAGCCGAGCTGGTTGCTGTTGAAGATGAACAGGCCGCGCTGGGGATCATAGGCGCCGCCGCCCCATTCCGGCCCGCCGGCTGCACCGGGAAAATGCACCATGGTGCGGTCGTCACGCAGCGGCTCGAACATTTTCGAGCCAACCAGATTGTCCTTGTCCACCAGCGCCTGGCAGGCGGCGCGATGCTCCGGCGTGCTGTTGTCCAGCTCGCTGAGGTCGAAGCTCATGCGGGTCAAGGGTTCGGGCTTGTTGGGAAAGGGCTGGGTCGGCCAAGCCGTCTCGCTTGCGACCGAGGAAGGCGGCACCGGTTTTTCCGTCACCCCGAAGATCGGCTCGCCGGTGACGCGGTTGAGCAGGAACAGCATCGCGGTCTTGTTCATCGCCGCCACGGCGGGAATGCTCTTGCCGTCCTTCTTGACCGTCAGCAGCACCGGCGTGGTGTGCAGGTCCAGATCCCAAATGTCGTGATGCACGGTCTGGAAGTGCCAGAGATATTTTCCGGTATTGGCATCCACCGCTACAAGAGAATTGGAGAAGAGATTGGCGCCTTTGTGATTTCCGCCATAGCGGTCGAAGGTCGGCGCGCCGAAGGGCAGATAGGCGATGCCGCGCGCGCTATCGACCGTCAGCATGTTCCAGATATTCACGCCGGATTGTTGCTTCCAGCCGTCATCTTCCCAACTCTCATGGAATTTCTCGCCGGGACGGGGAATGGAGTGGAAGGTCCAGACCAGCTTGCCGGTGACCACGTCCCAGGCGCGCGCATCGCCCGCCGCGCCCTTGGAGGGGGCTTCCTGCACCCGGCTGCCGGTGATGGCGAGGTTCTTGTAGATCGTGGGCGGCGCGGAATAGCCATAAAAAGCCTCCGGCAATCCGTTCATGATCTCCGGCGTCTTGGTGTCGATCATGCCGTTGGTGCCGAAGCCCTTGGACGGCGCGCCGGTGGCGGCGTCCAGCGCGATCATGCGCCCGCGCAAGGTGCCGAAGATCAGGCGCGGCGCATGCGCCTTGTCGCCGGGCCAATAGCCAAGCCCGCGGAAAGGCGGCTGGTCGCCGGTGGGAAGTTCAAAGGCCCAGAGCTGCTTGCCGCTGACGGGATCCAGCGCCACCACCCGGCCATAAGGGGTGCCCAGGAACATCCGGCCATCCACCACCAACGGTGAGGTGGTGGCGAAGGGCACCCGCGCCAGCTTCTGCGACGGGACCGGATTCATGTGATAGGTCCAGGCCAGTTCCAGCTTGCCGGCATTGGCCGGGGTGATCTGGGTCAGAGGCGAGAAACGCCCTCCGCCGGTGTCATAGCCATAGGCCGGCCAATCGTTGCTGGACGGCGCCGCCTGCGAGGCGGCCAAAGAAACAGTCAGCGGCAAGCACACCGCCAGCAGGCCCAGGGTCAGCTTCTTCATGATATTCCTCTTCAGGCTTAGACGGGGCAGTGCGACGGCGGCAAGCCACGTTTGATCAAGTCCGGCAAAGCCGCCACGCTAGGTAAGACGGCGCTGCTGCGCTCTTTCCTTAAGCGTTCTTCTGTCGCAGCCCCCGAATAAACCCCGATGGTGGCGGCGACACCGGCATTGTTGGCCGCCTGCAAGTCCAGCACCGTGTCGCCGATTGCCAGCACCTCGCGCACGTCATTGACATGGGCCGCCTCCATGGCGCGGAAGATCATGTAAGGGGCGGGACGGCCGTCGACCACGTCGTCGCTGGTGACGCTGGCAACAAAATAATGCTGCCAGCCCAGATGCGACAGAACCTGCGTGGTCAGCAAGCGGTCAAAGCCCGTGGTGGTGGCCAGCAGCAATTTCATGCCCTGGAGTTCCTTCAGCGCATTTTCCGCGCCGGGAATGGGCTGCACATCGGCATAGGCTTTGGAGGCGGTGGCGGTGAAGTCGTTATAGATCGCTTCGATCAGGGCGGGACGTCCGGTCTGCGGCCCGCGTTGCTCGACAAAATGCTGCACCATGCCGCGCTTGGCGGCGCCGCGCCATGCGCTGAATTCCTGCGGCGTGACGGTGATGCCCTTGCGGGCAAAAGCGCCCAGCATCGCCGCCGGCACTTCGCCATTGTCGCCGATCAGGGTGCCGCCTATGTCCAGCACAACCAGTTTCAACGCGACCGGCGGGCCGGCCGGCGCCGGCTGGGCGTTGGCCGATCCCGCCACAACGCCGCCCGCCAATGCCGGAAACACGCCGCGCCGCGAAAACTTCATTGGCCCATTTCGTCCTGCTGATAGACCTTGATGATCTCGTCAAAATTCTTTTCCGCCTTGAAGCCCATGCTGGAAGCCAGCTGCGGGTCATAGCGGCCGGCCCAGCCCTTTACGATATTGGCGACAAAGGGATCCTCGACGCGCTTGATCAGGGCAACAGCCTTGTCGCCCCCCACCTTGCGCAAGGCTTCGATCTGTTCGCCCACCGTGGCGGAAACACCCGGCATGGTCATGGAGCGGCGCACCCCCAGGCTCGATGTGTCGATGGTGGCGGCGGTGATGAAGAAGCCGACCGCGGCGCGCGGGGACGCGAACCAGTGGCGCACCTCATCGCCCACCGGCAGCGGCGCTTCCTGGCCCGCCAGCGGCTCGCGCAGGATGCCGGAGAAGAAACTGGACGCCGCCTTGTTGGGCTTGCCGGGACGGATGCAGATGGTGGGCAGCCGTACCCCGACGCCGTCGAAATAACCCTTGCGGCTGTAATCGGCCAGCAACAGTTCCGTCATTGCCTTTTGGGTGCCGTAGCTGGAGGTCGGCGTGGTGGCAAGGGAATCCGGAATCGGATCGGGGAAGGGAGGGCCGATCACCGCCAGGCTTGAGGCAAAAACGAAACGCGGCTTGTAGCTGCTGGTGGCGCCGTCTTTTTCGCGCTCCTGGCGGATGGCTTCGAACAAAGCCCAGCTGCCGTTGAAATTGATGCGATAGCCTTTTTCGAAATTGGCCTCGGCATCGCCCGACACAATGGCGGCGAGATGGAAGATCACGTCGGGCCGCTCCTGGATCAGGGTGGCGGCCACGCCTTTCTCGGAAAAATCGGTGGTGATCGGCTTGGTGTCCTTGGGCGCGCCGGGGGGAATCGGGCTTTCCACCACATCCACCAGGGTCAGGCTTTGAATCGGCTTGCCGCCCAGCGACTTATCGGCGACCAGGCGCTCGACCAATTTGCGGCCGATCATGCCGCCCGCGCCCGTGACCAAAATCTTCATGACGTCATCTTCCCGTGATTTTCGCGCGCGACCATAGCGCAATTGATTGCGGCGGGAACCGCGACAGGGCGGCATGTTTCCGGCCTATGCTGCATCGCAACTTCAGATGCGAATTTCTCGCATATTGCGCCTTTGACGCGCCCCTGAGCGGGGGATAGCGTCGGCCAAAAGTGAGCCGGAATCGGCCGATTTGGGGAAGGACATACGCTTTGAAATCTGCTTTTGCATTCGCCTTGGTCTGCATTCCATTCGCCGCGCTGGCGCAGGACGGCATCCCCAGTCCCTATGGCGCGCCCGAACATCAATGGGGCAAGCCGGACTCCGGCGCCTGGGGTTCGAGCGCGGGCATCGAGCGCGGTCCGCATGGCGAAATCTGGGCGATCGATCGCTGCGGCGCCAACAGTTGCGACGGTTCCGACCGTGCGCCCATCGTTCAGCTCGATCTTAAGACCGGCAAACCGATCAAGAGCATCGGCGCGGGCTTGTTCGTGTTTCCGCACGGCCTGCATGTCGATCGCCGCGGCAATGTCTGGGTCACCGACGGCGCGGTTTCCAAGGACGGCACCAAGGGCCTGCAGGTGACGCAATTGTCGCCCGACGGCAAGGTGCTGATGCAGCTGGGTGTCGCCGGCCAGCGCGGCGATGACGAAACTCATTTCCAGTCGCCCAGCGACGTGATCACCGCGCCCAATGGCGACATTTTCGTCGCCGACGGTCACGCGCCGATCCAGCCCTTCATTCCCCCCAATCTGAATATGCGGGTGATGAAGTTCGACTCTCACGGCAAGTTCCTCGCCCAATGGGGCAAGGCCGGTACCCGCTATAGCGAGTTCAACAATCCGCATGCGCTGGGGTTGGACAGCAAGGGCCGCCTCTATGTCGCCGACCGGGGCAACAATCGCATCCAGATCTTCACACAGGACGGCAAGTTCACCACCGAATGGAAACAGTTCGGCCGTCCGTCAGGCTTCTACATCACCGGCGACAGGCTCTATGCGATTGACGCGGACTCCGTCGAAGCCAACCATCCCGGCGGCTGGAAGAAGGGCGTGTGGATCGGCAGCATTGCCGAGGCCAAGGCCGAAGCCTTTGTACCGGACGAACAGGCGGGTGAGGGCGTGGTGGTCGCGCCCGACGGCAATATGTACGGCGCGGTGAATGTCGTGCCGCGCGGCATCACAAAATATCCGAAACAATCAGCTTCAAGGGAGAAGCGGTCATGAGTGACAGCAGGCGAAACTTTCTCATCAAGACTTTTGGCGCCAGCGGCGCCGCATGGCTGACCGCCAATTGGCCGGCCCAGGTTGCGGCGGCGGAGAAGGCCCAGGGCCTGGGCAATTTCACCTTCTTCACCCGCGAGCAGGCGGCGGATGTGGACGCGATGGCGGCCCAGATCTATCCCAGCGACTCAACGCCGGGCGCCAAGGAAGCGCAGGTGATCTATTTCATCGACCTGGCGTTGGTGACCTTCGCCCAGGACAAGCAGGAGGCCTATACCAAGGGCTTGGCCGAACTCTCGACCAAGACCGGCGGCAAGCGCTTTGGGAGCCTGTCTTCCGCCGAGCAGATCGCGCTGCTGACCTCGATGGAAAAGACGCCTTTCTTCAGGACGGTGCGCGATCACACCATCATGGGCATGTTCGCCGCGCCCCAGCATGGCGGCAATTACAAGAAGATCGGTTGGACCCAGATCGGCTTCGACGACAGTCTCAATTTCCGCGCCCCGTTTGGCGCCTATGACAAGGCCTGAGGGAGAGAAAAGATGAAAAAATACCAACCCTCCGAAGAAGTGGATTTCGTGGTGATCGGCTCCGGCGCCGCGGGCGGCGTGATGGCCAAGCAATTGGCGATCGCCGGTTTCTCCGTCGTGGTGATGGAACAGGGCAATTGGGGCGCCTATGGCCATGAGCAGGATTATACCAAGGACGAACTGTCCAACCGCTTCCCCACCGAGCAGGATCTGCTGATCAGCGACCCCAAGAAGCATCGCAACACCTTCCGCCGCAACGCCAATGAAAAGGCGGTGGCGGGCGGGCACAGCTATGGCTGCGTGGTGGGCGGCGGCACCGTCACCTATGGCGCCTCAAGCTGGCGGCACTTGCCCTGGGAATTCGACGAAGCCAGCCGCTTCGGCACCATGAAGGGCACCGGCATCGCCGACTGGCCGGTGAGCTATGACGAGATCGAGCCTTATTACACCCAGGCGGAGTGGGAGATCGGCATTTCGGGCCCCAACCTGAAGACGCCGCTGATCGCGCCCATGTCCAAGCCCTATCCTTGCCAGCCGCTGCCGCTGAAAAGCTCCGGCGCGCTGGTGATGAAGGCGGCGCAAAAGCTGAACCTGACGGTGACGCCCAATGTCGCCGCCATCATCACCGAGCCGATGAACGGGCGCAGCGCCTGCATCAATTGCGGCGCCTGCTCGGGCTATGGCTGCCAGACCAAGGCGCGTTCCTCCTCGGCGGTGGCGTTGCTGCCGTTTGCGGTGGCGACCGGCAATTGCGAGATCCGCGTCAATTCCTATGTGCGCGAGATCACCGTCAATGCCGCCGGCCGCGCCACGGGCGTGACCTATTTCGACAAGGCCAACGACAATCGCGAGGTCTTCCAAAAGGCCAAGTGCGTGGTGTTGTCGGCCAACGGCACCGAAACCCCGCGCCTGCTGCTGATGTCCAAGTCCAACCGGTTCCAGAACGGCTTGGCCAATTCCAGCGGTATCGTCGGCAAGTATCTGATGACCGGCAATGGCGGCGGCGCGTCAGGCCTCTTCGACGATCCCTTGAACGAATATAAGGGATGCGTCACCGGCGCCGCGGTTCTGTCCTATGTCCCCAATGACGTGAAGGGGCGCGGCTGGTATGGCGGCGGCCGCATGACGGCGCGCGGCCAGATGTCGCCGATGCAGTACGGCCTGGCGGGCCCGCATGGCGCGCCCAGCTGGGGCGCCGGCTACAAGAAGGCGCTGATCGAGCAGGCCAATCGCCGGCTGACGATGGTGAACTTCATTTCCCAGCTGCCGATCGAGACCAACATGGTGGACCTGGATCCCGAAGTGAAGGACGCCTGGGGTCTTCCCGCCTTGCGCATCACCACCACCAGCCATGAGAACGACTTCAAGGCGATGCAGTTCTTCATCGACAAGTCGGCGGAGATATTGAAGGCCGCCGGCGCCCATACCGTCTGGACGGATCAGGTCAATGACAGCAAGGGCGGGGCGCATGCCCGCGGCACCTGCCGGATCGGCAACGATCCCAAATCGTCGGTGGCCAACAAGTATCACCGCGCCCATGACGTGCCGAACCTGTTCATCGTGGACGGCTCCAGCCTGGTCACGGGCGGACGCAACCATCCCACCATGACGATCTCGGCCCTGGCCTATCGTTGTGCCGACCATTTGGTTAAGGCGGCCAAGACCGGCAACGTCACCATCTAATAGCCGCGAAAAGCAAAACGGCGCCTGGCGATTTGCCAGGCGCCGTTTTTATTTTTTGAACGCTCGCGCTAAGCGCGTATGTCGATAGCCAGATGATTCAGCGCGCCCGATGAAATCAGGAATCTGGCGTGCTGGGCGGCTTCTTCATGGCTGGCGAAGCGGGCATTTTCCAGCTGCAGTTCAAGCTGGCCGTTCATACGGACGGCCTGCCCCTGCCAATGGGTGATGCGGGCTGAGTAGCCGCCATTTTGCCCGCTGGTCAGGATGCGAAAGCAGCGATACTCGGCATGCTGCTGGTAGGCTTGGCCGGTGGCGATACTGGCGGCCCGCCCAAGCGAGCGCAGGCAGTCCAGCGGCCACCAGCCGGGGGGAGCCTGCTCCGCCTGGCTGTCGACCGTGTGTCCGTCGGGATGGGCCTCCATCCTCACCTGATCCACGGTGCAATCCTTGTTTGGAAAGGGCGGCTGGCGAGAAAATTGCCGTCGACCGCGAACCGGAAAGCCGATGCGGGCATGTCCTTAGCAAGGACGCCGCCGCGGCTTGCCGGTATCGCGGCCAACATATTCACGCAAAGATCGCTGAGGTTTATTTCAGCGAGCCCGACAGGCTGTTGAACGTGCCCGACAGATTGGTGCCGACAGCGGTCACGCCGGTGATGATGACGACGGCGATCAAGGCGGCGATCAGGCCATACTCGATGGCGGTGGCGC
>CBHTTW010000118.1:0-7592 GCA_966096025.1 uncultured Alphaproteobacteria bacterium
TACATCATGGCGGGCGATGTGTTTCAGGTGGTGCCCAGCCAGCGCTTCCGCCGCCCCTTCACCCTGCCGCCCTTCTCGCTCTATCGCGCCCTGCGCCGGCTGAACCCTTCGCCCTACCTTTACTACCTGGCGATGCCGGGCTTCCAGATTTGCGGCTCAAGTCCTGAAGTGCTGGTGCGCCTGCGCGACGGCAAGGTCACCATCCGTCCCATCGCCGGCACCAGATGGCGCGGCAAGACACCGGAGGAAGACAAGGCGCTGGCCGAGGACCTGATGTCCGATCCCAAGGAACGCGCCGAGCATCTGATGCTGGTGGATTTGGGCCGCAACGATGTCGGCCGGGTGGCCAAGACCGGCGCGGTGAAAGTCACCGACAGTTTCTTCATCGAACGCTACAGCCATGTGATGCACCTGGTCTCCAATGTCGAAGGCGATATCCGCGACGGGCTGGACGCGGTGGATGCGCTGGCGGCTGGCTTGCCGGCGGGCACCCTGACGGGGGCGCCGAAAATCCGCGCCATGGAGATTATCGACGAATTCGAAAAGGAAAAGCGCGGCGCGGCTTACGCGGGCGCGGTGGGTTATTTCGCCGCCGACGGTTCGATGGATACCTGCATCGTGCTGCGCACCGCGCTGGTCAAGGACGGTACCATGTATGTCCAGGCGGGCGGCGGCGTGGTCGCCGACAGCGTGCCGGAGGCCGAGTATCAAGAGACGATCAACAAGTCCAAGGCCCTGCTCGCGGCGGCCGAGGAAGCGGTGCGCTTCGCCAGCGCGGCGAAAAAAGGCCAGTAGGCCGTAATCGTACCGGCTAAGGCGCCGTTTTGCGCCTCCCTGAGATACCCATGGACAGGCTTTCGTGTCAGTATCCTTGAAGGGCTGCACAGCCGCCAAAATAATAAAAAGAAGGGGAGAGACATGTTAAGCCGCAGAAACCTGATGGGCACCGGCCTGGCCGCCGCCGCTGTCGCCGCTTCCGCGCCGCATGCTTTCGCGCTGCCGGGCGACAAGATCAAATATGCGACCAGCGGGCATCAGTTCATTCCGATGAAGCCGCATCCCGAAGAAGGCATCAAGATGACGGCCTATTACGGCTATCACGGCATCGAACCCTTTGACGACGAGACGCGGAAATTCCGCGACAAGGGCCAGAGCTTCAGGGCGCTCAAGGACAAGCTGGACGAAGTCGGGCTGCAGCTTTGCACCGTCGGCAGCGGCGGCGAGTATCTGGACACGACCAAGTTCCAGGACACGCTGAAGAGCAATCTGGACAATGCCCGCTATGTAAAGCAGTTCGGCTGCAATCACCTCAAGGTCAATCTCAGCCGTCGTCCCAGCAATGACCGCGACATGACGCCGGCGGAGATGAAGGTCATCGCCGGCCATATCAATGAAGTCGGCAAGCAGATGGCCGATGTCGGCGTCCGCTTCGCCTTCCATCCCCACTGCTGGACGGTGTGCGAGCGCACGCATGAGCTGGATTATCTGATGGAGAACACCGATCCCCGCTATGTCTGGCTGACCCTCGATCCGGGCCATGCGACCCTGGGCGGCATCGATCCGATGCGCGTGATGGACATCTATTATTCGCGCCTGGCCGCCCTGCACCTGAAGGACGCCGAAGCCAAGTACAATGTCCGGCGGGCCGGCTGGAAGGGCCCCGCGCCGAGCCCGGAAGAACATCGCCGCGTCAATCTCTACAAGCGCATGGGCTCGGGCGGCGTCGACTTTCCGGGCATCTTCAAGATTTTGCGCGCCAAACAGTGGAGCGGCTGGGCGACGCTCGACTTCAGTGCGGAATTGGGGCTCAACGGCGGCGTCCAGGCCGATATGAACCGCCACAAGAAATATCTGTTGGACGTGTTGAAGGCCGACCTCAAGCACATCTGACGCCCGGCCGATCCCGCTTTGTAAAACACGGCATGTCCGCTTTGCGCCAGAAGCGGATATTCGCCGGCGCCTGCGGCACGTTTCCTGCCGCTATTTGACAGAGGCCCCAACCATCGGCGCCACGACAGCGCCCGCCTGGCCCGTGGCATCGAGAGCCTTGCGCACCGCTCCGGACGCTTTCATCTCTTCAATGAACGCGCTGACATAGGCGGCGCCGGCCTGCCTGCCCCGAGGCGTTCCCATCGCCTGTTGAATGGCGGTGAAGCGATCGTCCAGCACGCGCAAGCCCGGATTTTCCTGCGCGCTTTCCACAAGCGCCTGACGCACCCCCGCGACAGCTTCCACGCCATCCGAGAGAAGCAGATCGATCGACGATTCCCCTGTCGGCACCCGCCGCAGCTCTGCCCGCTTGAGGGTGCGGGTGAGGAACAAATCATAGGCCGCGCCGCGCCCAACCGCGATCCGCACCCCGGGCTGGTCGAGATCGGAAACCGTGCGAAAGGGCGCGCCGGCACGAACCAGATAGGTCCCATCGAGAATGACGTAAGGCGGCGAAAAGTCGATCTTCACCGCGCGCTCGGGCTCTATCGCAAGGAAGGCGAGGTCCCAAAGCCCCTTCTCCTGCGCATTGAAGACGTCGCCGGCACCCGCAAAGGGGATGAGCTGGATCGGCAGCTTGAGTCTCTCCGCCAGCGCACGCGCCAGGATAACGGATACGCCGGTCAATTCCCCTTGGGCGTTGCGCTGTGCCAGCACGGCATTGCCATGATTGATTGCCACCCTCAGGACACCAGTGGGAGCAAGGCTTTTTGCGGCTTCGGTTGCCTTTACCGGAACCTGCGCCCGGGCGGCAGCGCCCGCCACGGCAAAGGCCAAGGGGCTGAGAACCAATTGCCGGCGTATCAGTGTCATGGCGATCCCCTTTTGACCGCCAGCCTATCGCTTCACCCCGGCCCGATCCAGCGATGGGTCGAGGCGTCCGTTCCAAGCGGGTGGCCGAATGTCCGCTTTGCGCCAATAGCGGACATTGAGATGAAAGCCTCAGGGTGTGGCGCAGGTAAAACTCGTTTCCAGGTTTACGTCGCCCGAGCCATTGTATCTGGGATAGGCGGGATATTCGCAGAGCGGTCGCTTACGTCCTGCCGTCGCCTTGGTGGTGTCGGTCGCGAATAGAGTGCTGGGCGGCTCGCTTTTCGTCACCCAGGCATCCATCGCGCCCAGCAAGTCCGCACCCAGCGTAAAATTTCCGCCACCGACGCCATGGGGCATGCCGGGAACCATGTAGAAGCGCGCAAAGCCGGGCAATGCCGCGCCATGGGCGGCCTTGAGCCTCTCGTAAAAGGCCACGGTATTGCCGGGCGGGATCAGCATGTCTGAGCTTCCAGCCACCAGCAACAGCTTGCCGCCGCGTTTGAAAAACGGCGTAAGGGCGCCCTGCACATCCATCTCGCGCGAGACCTGTTGCAGGCGGTCCGCATGGGCGGCGGGATCGAATTTCTTATAGTCGCAATTGGAGTCCTGCATCACCATGATGCAGATCTGGCCCCTGCCCAGTCCTCCCGCTGCGGATTTGTCGATATCGTCGCTGCTGCCGAAAAGCGTGGTGCCGGGAGCGGTGTCGGATTCCAGAATGGGCCAAGCCGCCGCCGTATCGAAGCCCGACATCATCACACCAAGCTTGCGAGGCCCGGTAAGAACCCGCAGCGCGTTAAGCTGTGCATCAGACAGGCATTCCGTGCCCGCATCATTCCCGCCCGGACACCGCAGGGACGCGCTATCGAAGGCAGCACGGCAGGCATTTACATTGCCGACGATACTGTCCTTCAAGCCGTCCAGCCCATCGCAGACCTCCAGCACTTGGGAGGAGACTTGAGACAGCTGGGCGGGGGAAACCCAACCGCCGGGTGGGCTGAAAATCTGCTGCCCTGCCTGTAAAAGGGATACACCCAGCGCCGTAATGTTATAAGCAGGGAATATGGAGACGACACCGTCATAGTCGTCTGGCCAGCGCTCCGCAACAATCAGGGCTTCGCGTCCGCCCTCCGAACCGCCCAGGAAATACATGCGCCGGGGTTTGGCGTGGAAGACGCGGCGGACCAGCGCAAAGGCAACGTCCTGGGTCTTTTTGAGCTGCGCGCCCTGGAAATTGGCGAAGGCTTCCGCATTGAGCGCGAAGGACGCGTCCCCACTCGCGCCTTTGTGGCCGCTATCGCTGCCGAAGGTGACATAACCCTGTGCAATCGGCTCGCGCTTGGCAGGATCTCTGGCCCTGAGCCGTTCGCCGGTCATCACCGTGCCGTTCAGGCCTGAACCGCCGAACTGCACTGCCTTGCCGTTCCAGCGTTCGGGCAGATTGACCTGGAACTTGATGTCGGGGGCCGTGGGATCAACTGGCTTGATGCCGCCGGTCAGCTTGCAATAGGCACCGATCTGCGGATCGTTGACAAACGAAGCCGTTTCCACTGCCGCGCCGGATGTTGGCAGGCTGATGGCCGACTTCGGAATGGTCGTGCCGGTCAGCGCGGTACAATCAAAGGCGAGTGCAGGCGCCGCACCCAAAAGCAGGCTCAGCATCGCAATCGGTAATGCACGCATCATACCCCCCTTTTCTGACCTCCAAAAACCTCGGCCCTTGGTCATTTTCTGATGGCCGCTTTGCGCCAAAAGCGGACATTGAAGTGGCTCTTGTGTTAAACCCAAGGTCGGCCAAGCCTCAAGTGCTACAGGATTTAATCATCGGAAGAAGGAAGGCATTAGTTTTTTCTTTGATGTCACCTGCCCGGTCGATGTCGCGCATGTCGATAGTGACCTGAACGCTGATTGCGGGATTGCAGCTGGACGAAAAATGCAAAAGACAGTGTGGGCTCGATGCATCTAGACCGCATTTTGCTACCAAATCATAATGCCCGTCTGCGGTTTTCCGCCAAAGAAATCGGTCGTATGATCCAATCTTTGGAGGCTGGGAGCCCGGCACCATCGCAATGTGGTCAAAGCCGCCATCAAAGGAACCTCCTGGTCCAAGGTCTTTGAATGTGACGTTGGACAGCTGAAGGCCGCTAATGAACTTTCGATTTTCCAATTCTCCATGAACACTAGCATCGGCGGTATTTGCAATATTAGCTCTAACCATGGCCGGATTGTATGAGATGTAGATCATAATTCGGCCGTTGCAGTACCCAGCGCAATCCAGACCGAACTCCCTGTTCTGTGGGGCGGCAGGATTACTAAAGCCAGGGTAATACGTTAAAATCTGAATTCCCCACGCGTGATTTTTTATCTGGGCGACATTGCTCGTGCTACCCCAACGGAATTCTTGCGGCACCATGAACACCGCAGGAGTCACATCTGGTGGCGGGGATTGGAGGAGGTAGTAACGCCCTCCGTATGGATATAATTCGATACGATTCTGTTCCGCCGTGGTGAGCGCCGGAGACTGCTCTGCAATAACTGCGAACGCGGCAATCATCACGACGCACGCTATGGATAGGCAGCTGGCGGCTAGGATTTTATGCCGCTTCATAAGGCCCCCGACTTCAATGCGAACACATTATCAGAAAACGACGAAGACGATCCGAGATTGCAGCACGAATACCGCATCACTGACAATCCGTCACAATTCAACTCACCAAGTTCGGAATGTCCGCTTTGGGTCAAAAGCGGACATTCCGCGCATAGCGGCATTCCCGCGCCACACCGCTTTATGCCGATCCCTCAAGGTCCCGCGGGGGATGGCGTCCCGAACGGCGCGCCGCGCAATCCGCTATAGACTTTATCGAATGTCTCCAGGGGCGGAAGATTCGCCACACCGCCCGTTGACACCGGATCGCCGAGATATTGGACATTGGCGTCCGTGCCCTTGAAGACGGGCCAAGGCGGAAGGCCGCGCCCGTTGGGATCGCCATCCTTGGCGAAATTCACCCAGTATCCCGACATCGTATCCGCCAAGGTCCGGTCGGCGGCGGTCCAGTCCCAACTTTCCTGGTGCAGGCGGTCGAACATGTACCAAAGCTCGGCGAAATGGCTGGCGCCCCAATGTTGGTAGATCGATCCCACCGAAAAAGGCGGCGCCTTGGTGAAGTGATAATAATAGACATTGCTGCGACCCTTGATCGCCGCAAGCCGCGCCCAGGCCCACATATCCCAGCCGAACCGCAGATCGCGCTCGAACCCCAGCCGCGCCTCGCGCCCCTGCTTGTCGTCGGCATGCGGATAGGCGGCCAGCAATTGCGGCGGCAGGCGGCCGATCTGCTTTTCGATATCGGCTTCGAACGTGCTCGCCTTGACACTGTCCAGGTTGGAAATCATGGCGCCCGCTTCATTGGCGTTGGAGCCCAGCAGCAGGGGCACATCGTTCTGTTCGCCGGCGGCGAACACGTCATACGGCATGCGCGGCAGCAGATATGGTTCGATCACGGCATGCGCCACCGTCCCCGCCCTGCCCCGCAGCAGCGCGTCTGCCGCAAGCGCCCGCAACCCGGCAATCGACTGCGCCCCGACCGAGCCCGCATAGGCGACACCTTGCTTCTCGGCATTCGCCAGCAGGTAATGCGGCGCCAGCTTGAGCGGCTCGAACAGGCCGCCGCTTTGGGCGATCGCCCGCTGGAAAAGGCCCTTGGCGAGGGGCGAGGCCATCAGGATGCTGACCGCGTTGCCGCCAGCCGATTGGCCCATGATGGTGACGCGACCGGCATCGCCGCCGAACGCGCCGATATTGCGCTTGATCCATTCGAGCGCGGCGACCTGGTCCAGCAGGCCGTAATTGCCCGATGAATGGTGCGGCGATTCCGCCGTCAATTCCGGATGCGCCAGGAAGCCCAAAGGCCCCAGCCGGTAACCGAAGGTGACGACGATGACGCCCCGTGCCGCGATCTTGTCGCCCCAATAGAGCGGCATGGAAGCGGAGCCGCTGGAAAATCCCCCGCCATATATTTTGACCAGGACCGCGAGCTTCTTGCCTTTGGTATCGGCGGGCTTCCAGATGTTCAGATAAAGGCAGTCTTCACTTATCGTGGGCGGAGCTTCGCCGGGCATCGACACGCCGGTCTGCATGCAGGCCGGGGCAAAAGCGTCGGCCTTGCGCACCCCGCGCCATGCGGCCGCCGGCTGGGGCGGCCGCCAGCGCAATTCCCCCGTCGGGGGCGCGGCAAAGGGCACCCCCTTGAAAATCGTGATCCCGCCGGACGTGACGCCCTGCACCAACCCGCTATCGGTCCGCGCAACCTGCGCCAAAGCCGGGCCGGAAAAGAATGTTATCGCCGCCAGAATGGCGCCCTTCAACCACATCGCCGTCTCCTCTATCGCGGCAAGAAATGCAGGAGAATCAGCATTTTCAGCAAGTCGCGCGGCGTTCGTTTGGTACCAATTCGGATGCGGATCGTCACAATGCGCCGGCCCTGGACCGCAAAGCGGGCGCCGCTTAAGGTTTCGTCATGACAAACTCAGCCGCCGCGACGTCCAGCGAATTTCAGGCCTTGCACGCCAGCCCGCGCGCCTGGATTTTCGGCATCGTCTATTGGCTGGCCTTCCTGATGGTGCTGGAGCCGGGCAACATTTTCGGCGGCGGCAGGTTGGTCGTTAGCCAGGAGATATTGCGGATCACCGCCGCCACCCTGCTGGGCACCAGCGTGACGCCGCTGATCCTCACCTTGGTCCGGCGCTTTCCGGTGGAAGGGGCGGCGGTCTGGCGCAATGGGGCGATTCAG
>CBHTTW010000119.1:0-7519 GCA_966096025.1 uncultured Alphaproteobacteria bacterium
CAAGGGGGTGGTGTTTTAAACGTTTGAGGTAAGCGAGACGCGCAGCTTGGAGCGGCGGAGAGATAGTTGAACCCGGAGGGGGTTCTTTAAAAGAAGGTGGACGGTACCGTACTCGCCGTTGGTATTGGATCTCATGGGCCTGCAAGTGCAGGTGGGCGCCATATAGTTAGGACCAGGGTCCAGACCAGGGACAGCTCCCGATGAGTACAATTAAGGCCCCTGGGCATCGCAACCTGACGCGCGAGACAGTGACCGTCCGCTCCTAGTTTAGGCCTGTAACCCTCCGGATGGAAGCGGCAGGCCTAGGCGTGGGAAAGCCGGGCGGCAATATCTTCCAGCTTTTTTGAGGCGCTTTCCAAGGCGTCGGCGGCGATCTTTTCCGATTGTTCCGCCCGCAAATGCACCTTGTCGCCAGAACCTGCGGGGCGGTTCGCCAATTCATGATGCTCGTCCGCGATCAACAGCGCCGCCATCAACAGCATGCGCGTATCGCCCACCTGGCCGACCGATCCCAGCACTTCGCGCGCCTTGGCATCGACATGGGCGGCGAGTTCCTTGAGATGATCTTCCTCGCCGTCATCGCAAGCGATGGTGTAGGCGCGGTTGTTGACCATGATGTTTACGAGCGGCATGGCAACAAGACTCCTATCGCGCCAGCGCGGCGCGGATTTCACCCATGGCGCCGTCCAGCCGGCCTTCCACTTCTTCCGTCAGCCCGGACAAGGCCGCGACTTCTTCCTCCAGCTCCGCAATGCGGGCGAGCAGCTTTTCGCGCTCCATCTGCAATTCGGCGATGCGCTCGGGCAATTTGGCGGCGCCATCCAGGCTTTCGCCCACCGAGGCGGCGGCATTTTCCAGACTTTCCAGAGCCGCTTGGAAGCGTTTTTGCGCCAAATCCAGCCGACTCATGCGCGCCTCCATTCTCAATTCCGCCAAGACCTTAGGCCCTCGCGTCCCGATTCCGCAATCCGCAATTTCACGCCCCCGGCGCAGGGAACGGAAATCCGGCCGACCGATACGCGCCGCTGACATATCCACAGGCCTTGACGGGGGCGCCGCCCCCTCGCTAAGGCCACCCACCACCTTGCCGGGAAGCCCCCATGACCCAGACCCCGCCCGAACAGAACAAGGTCCGCCGCCTGGCCAATGCCATCCGGATGCTGTCCGTGGATGCGGTGGAGGCGGCGAAATCCGGCCATCCCGGCTTGCCGATGGGCATGGCCGATGTCGCCACCGTGCTGTTTTCCCGCTTTCTCAAATTCAACGCCGCGGAACCCGGCTGGGCCGACCGCGACCGCTTTGTGCTGTCGGGCGGCCATGGCTCGATGCTGCTCTATTCCCTGTTGTGGTTAACCGGCTATCCCAAGGTCACCATCGAGGACCTCAAGCACTTCCGCAAAGTCGGCAGCCCCACCGCCGGCCATCCCGAACATGGCGATCTACCCGGCATCGAAACCACCACCGGCCCCTTGGGCCAGGGCATCGCCAATGCCGTGGGCATGGCGCTGGCCGAGCGGCTGCTCAATGCCCGTTTCGGCGACGGCCTCGTCAATCACAAGACTTATGTGATCGCCAGCGACGGCGATCTGATGGAGGGCATCAGCCAGGAAGCCATCACCCTGGCCGGGCATCTCAAGCTCTCCAACCTGATCGTCTTGTGGGACCACAACAACATCACCATCGACGGCGCCATCTCGCTGTCGGATTCCACCAATCAGGCGGAACGCTTCCGGGCGTCGGGCTGGACCGTGGACAGCTGCGACGGCCATGACGCCGCCGACATCTTCCGCGCCCTGGAGAAGGCGCAAAAATCCGACCGCCCGGTGATGATCGCCTGTCGCACCATCATCGGTTTCGGCATGCCGGGCCGCCAGGGAACCCAGAAGGCCCATAGCGATGCGCCGGGCGCCGAAGTGGTGGCGAACACGCGCAGGGAACTAGACTGGTCTTATGAACCCTTCGTCGTTCCCGACGATTTGCTGGGTCAATGGCGCGCCATCGGCAAGACCGGCGAAGCCGCCTACAAAGAATGGGCCGCGCGCAAATCCGCCAGCAGCCTGGCCAAGGATTTCGACGACGCGATCAATGGCGTGATCCCGCCGTCGCTCGGCCCCGCACTGGCGGCGCTGAAGGAAAAACTGTCGGCGGAAAAGCCCAGCGCCGGCACCCGCAAAATGTCGGAAAAAGCGCTGGAGGTGATCAATGCCGAACTTGCGACCACCATCGGCGGCAGCGCCGACCTGACGCCGTCCAACAACACCAAGACCAAGAATATTGACGGCGTGACGCCGGACAATTTCGCCGGACGCTATATCCATTACGGCATTCGCGAGCATGGCATGTGCGCCGCGATGAACGGCATGGCGCTGCATGGCGGGATTATTCCTTACGGCGGCACCTTCATGGTGTTCAGCGACTATTGCCGCCCTTCCATCCGCCTGGCCGCCCTGATGGGCATTCGCGTGGTGTTTGTGATGACCCACGACTCCATCGGCGTGGGCGAGGACGGCCCCACCCATCAGCCGGTCGAGCATCTCCCCGCCCTGCGCGCCATTCCCAACCTGTTGGTGATGCGCCCCGCCGACGGGGTGGAAACCGCCGAGTGCTGGGAACTGGCTCTGAAGAATGACGGCCGCCCCAGCCTGATCGCCTTCTCGCGCCAGGATGTGCCCACCTTGCGCGACAAGCACACCAACGAAAATCTGTCGGCCAAGGGCGCTTACGAATTGGCCGGCGATGCCAATGCAAAAGTGACCTTCCTGGCCACCGGCACCGAAGTCAGCCTGGCGATGGAAGCCCGCGCCAAGCTCGCGGCCGAAGGCATCCCTTCGCGGGTGGTCTCGATGCCGTGCTGGGCGCTGTTAGAGGAACAATCCGAAGGTTATCGCAAGGAAGTATTGGGGCCCGGCACCGTCAAGGTTGCGATTGAGGCCGCCGCCCGCGAGGGCTGGGACCGTTATATCGGTTCGGAACTGCTTGGCGATGGCGGCGCCTTTATCGGCATGCGCAGTTTCGGCGCCAGCGGCCCTTACAAGGACGTCTACAAGAAATTCGGCATCACCGCCGAGGCGGCTGTGGCCGCCGCCAAGAAATTGCTCAAGATCTAGTCGAGGAGATTGTTATGGCACTGCGTGTTGCAATCAACGGCTTCGGCCGCATCGGGCGTCTGGTTCTGCGGGCAATCGTGGAATCGGGCCGCCGCGATATCGAAGTCGTTGCGGTCAACGATCTGGGGCCGGTGGAAACCAACGCTCACCTGCTGCGCTATGACAGCGTGCATGGCCGTTTTCCCGCCCAGGTCAGCGTCGATGGCGAGTTCATGATCGCCGCCGGTCACAAGATCAAGGTCACGGCCATCAAGAACCCCGCCGAACTGCCGCACAAGGCGCTGGACGTGGACATCGCCCTGGAATGCACCGGCATCTTCACCTCCAAGGAAAAGGCCGCGGCGCATCTGGAAGCCGGCGCCAAGCGCGTGCTGGTCAGCGCCCCCTGCGACAGCGCCGATTTGACCGTGGTCTATGGCGTCAATCACGACAAACTCACCAAGGATCACCTGGTCGTGTCCAACGCCTCCTGCACCACCAACTGCCTGGTGCCGGTGGCCAAGGTGCTGCACGACGCGGTCGGCATCGAGCGCGGCATGATGACCACCATCCACAGCTACACCAATGACCAGCCCTCGCTGGACCAGATGCACAAGGATCTCTATCGCGCCCGCGCCGCGGCGCTGTCGATGATCCCGACCTCGACCGGCGCCGCCAAGGCGGTGGGCCTGGTGCTGCCCGAACTCAAGGGCAAGCTGGACGGCGTGTCGGTGCGCGTGCCCACCCCCAACGTCTCACTGGTCGACCTGAAATTCGTCGCCAAGAAAGCCACCAGCGTCCAGGAGATCAACGACGCCATCAAGGGCGCGGCCTCCGGCCCGCTCAAGGGCATCTTGGAAGTGGTGACCGAAAAGCTGGTGTCGATGGACTTCAATCACAATCCCGCCTCGTCCAGCTGTGCGCAGGACCAGACCAAGGTGATGGACGGCAATTTCGTCTCGGGGATGACCTGGTATTACAATGAATGGGGCTTCTCCAACCGCATGGCCGACACCGCCGTGGCGATGGGCAAGCTGATTTAAGATGGCCTTCCGCACCCTCGACGACCTGAACGTAAAAGGTAAGCGCGTGTTGGTGCGCGCCGATCTCAATGTTCCGGTCGCCGATGGCAAGGTGACGGACGACACCCGCATCCAGCGCCAGGCCCCCACCATCCGGGAACTGGCCGAAAAAGGCGCGCGGGTGATCGTGCTCAGCCATTTCGACCGGCCCAAGGGCAAGGTTGTGCCCTCCATGTCGCTCAAAGTGCTGCAGGCGCCCTTGGCCGGCGCGGTGGGGCGCAACGTCGGTTTTGCCGAAGACTGCATCGGGCCCAAGGCCGAAGCCGCCGTCGCGGCGCTTAAGGACGGCGATGTGCTGCTGCTGGAAAACACCCGCTTCCACAAAGGCGAGGAAGACAACGACTCCGCCATGGCGGGGCAGCTGGCGGCGCTGGGCGATATTTTCGTGAATGACGCCTTTTCCGCCGCCCATCGCGCCCATGCCTCGACCGAAGGCGTGGCGCGGCTGCTTCCCAATGCGGCGGGCCGCTCCATGCAGGCCGAACTCACCCATCTGCAAAGGGCGCTGGGCAATCCCGAACGCCCGCTGCTGGCGGTAGTGGGTGGCGCCAAGGTTTCCACCAAGATCGAGCTGCTCGAAAATCTGGTGACGCGGGTCGAAACTTTGGTGATCGGCGGCGCCATGGCCAATACTTTCCTGGCGGCGCAAGGCATCAATGTCGGCAAGTCTCTTTATGAAGCCGATCATCTGGAAACCGCGCGCAAAGTCATTCACATGGCCAACGAATCCGGCGCGGTGATCCTGTTGCCGACCGATCTGGTGGTGGCCAAGGAATTCAAGGCGGGCGCCGCCCATCGCACGGTTCCCGCCGGGAACATTGCCCCCGATGAAATGGCGCTGGATGTGGGGCCCGACAGCATCAAGGCGTTTGAAACCCGCCTGCTGACCACCCGCACTTTGGTGTGGAACGGACCCTTCGGCGCCTTTGAAACCGCGCCCTTCGACAAGGGCACCGTGGCGGCAGCCCAGATCGTGGCGGCGGCGACCCGCGCCGGTTCGCTGTTGTCGGTGGCGGGCGGCGGCGATACCGTCGCGGCCCTGGCCCATGCCGGTGTCGAGGCGGACTTCACCTATGTCTCGACCGCCGGCGGAGCCTTCCTGGAATGGCTGGAAGGCAAGAGCCTGCCCGGTGTCGAAGCCCTGAATTCCAATTGATCGATAGAGGATGGCGATGAATCTCGACGAACTGAACAAGATCGCGAACAAAATGGTGGCGCCCGGCAAAGGCCTTTTGGCCGCCGATGAATCCACCGGCACCATCCAGAAGCGCTTCGACAAGATCGGCGTCCAGAACACCGAGGAGAACCGCCGCGATTATCGCGAGATGCTGTTCCGCACCGACAAGTCGATGCGCGAGCATATTTCCGGCGTCATCCTGTTCGACGAGACCCTGCGCCAGAAGGCCAAGGACGGCACGCCCTTCGTCAAGCTGATCGATGCCGCCGGCGCCGTGCCGGGGATCAAGGTCGATGCCGGCGCCAAGCCGCTGGCCGGCGCGCCGGGCGAAGTCGTCACCGAAGGCCTGGACGGTTTGCGCGAGCGTTTTGTCGAATATCACAAGCTGGGCGCGCGTTTCGCCAAATGGCGGGCGGTGATCGATATCGGCAAGGACATTCCCACCTACAACTGCATCAATGCCAATGCCCAGGCGCTGGCCCGCTATGCCGCCCTGGCGCAGGAAAACGGCATTGTGCCCATCGTCGAGCCGGAAGTGTTGATGGACGGCGATCACGACATCGCGGCTTGCGAGAAAGTCACCAGCTGGATTTTGCAGGAAGTCTTCAGCCAGCTTTTCTACGCCAAGGTGGCGCTGGAAGGCATTGTGCTGAAGCCCAACATGGTGGTGCCGGGCATGAAGTGCGCCAAGCAGAGTTCGGTTGCCGAAGTGGCGGAGCGCACTGTGCGCCTCTTGAAACAGCATGTGCCTTCGGCGGTGCCGGGCATCGCCTTCCTGTCGGGCGGCCAGTCGGACTTGGACGCCACCGCGCATCTGTCGGCGATGAATGCCATCGGCGGCATGCCTTGGCCGCTGACCTTCTCCTATGGCCGCGCCTTGCAGGCCGCGCCGCAAAAGGCCTGGAGCGGTAGGAGTGAAAATCTCGACGCAGGCAAGGCCGCCTTCGCCCACCGCGCCCTGATGAACAGCCAGGCATCGCTGGGCAAGTGGAAGGCCGAGAACGAGAAGGCTGCTTGAGCGACTGTCGCCTCTATTTGATTTCGCCGCCGAAGCTCTCGGCGGCGAATTTTTTGATCCCGCTTAAGGAATCCTTGGACGGTGGCGATGTCGCGTCGTTTCAGCTGCGCCTCAAGCATGTCAGTGACGACGAAATTCGTCGTGCGGTCGACACCTTGCGCCCCGCGGTTCAGGCCAACGGCACCGCTTTCATCTTGAACGATCGGCCTGATCTCGCCGCCGAGCTGGGCTGTGACGGCGTCCATGTCGGCCAGGAAGATGCCTCTTATGCCGAGGCGCGCAGGCTGCTGCCCAAAGGCATTGTCGGCGTCACCTGTCACGACAGCCGCCATCTGGCCATGGAAGCGGGTGAAGCCGGGGCCGACTATGTCGCCTTCGGCGCTTTCTTTCCCACCCAGACCAAGGAACCCAAGACCCAAGCCGATATCGAATTGCTGCGCTGGTGGAGTGAGACCATGGTGGTGCCCTGTGTCGCCATCGGCGGCATCACCGTCACCAATGCGCCAACACTGATCGAAGCGGGCGCGGATTTTCTCGCCGTATCGGCAGGCGTCTGGGAACATCCCGATGGACCGGAAGATGCGGTGCGGGCTTTCAACGCACTATTTGGCTCGTGAAAGAACGTCTGCTCGGCTTTTTCTTCTGCGCCACGCTACTTGCCGTGGCGCTGTCCATCATCACCGACAAGATTCACGTCTGGCTGTTCTCGGACTCGCTCTGGTACCAGGCCCATTGGTACATTCCCTTTGTGATCGTACCGGCGTCATGCCTTCTGGCCCTGGCCTGGTTCTTCGGTTTTTTCCGCCCGTCCGGCCCGCGCTGGGCCGATTTCACGGCTATTTTGGGCATCGTGCTGCTGGTTTACTGCACTTTGGGCGCGCCCTATGCCTGCTGGAAATACTGTTTTTAGTCTGCTATCACCCGCCCGCTGTTTGAACCTGCGAACCTATCCACCACCCCCGCCCCCCGGAGGCATTTGAATCCATGGCCAAAATTACCGGCAACGAAATCAGCCCCGGCACCCTGATCAATTTCGAGGGCGGACTGTGGATCGCGGTCAAGACCGTCAAGGTCAAGCCCGGCAAGGGCGGCGCCTATAACCAGGTCGAGCTCAAAAACGTCACCAGCGGCACAAAGCTGAACCAGCGCTTCCGCT
>CBHTTW010000120.1:0-7505 GCA_966096025.1 uncultured Alphaproteobacteria bacterium
TATCACCCGCCCGCTGTTTGAACCCGCGAACCGTCCTTAACCCCCGCCCTCCGGAGGCTCTTGAATCCATGGCCAAAATCACAGGTAACGAAATCAGCCCCGGCACCCTGATCAATTTCGAGGGCGGGCTGTGGATCGCGGTCAAGACCGTCAAGGTCAAGCCCGGCAAGGGCGGCGCCTACAACCAGGTCGAGCTCAAGAACGTCACCAGCGGCACCAAACTGAACCAGCGCTTCCGTTCCGACGAGGCGGTGGACGAGGCCTATCTCGACAAGAAGGATTTCCAGTTCCTCTTCGCCAGCGGCGACATGCTCACTTTCATGGACATGGAAAGCTATGAGCAGATCGAACTCGCCACCGATTTTGTCGGCGACCAGGCGCAGTTCCTGCAGGACGGCATGAAAACCCTGGTGCAGATGTATGAGGGCACGCCCATCGGCATCAAGCTGCCGGTGCAGGTCACCCTGACCGTCACCGAAGCAGATCCGGTGATGAAGGGCGGCACCGCCGCGCCGTCCTATAAAAGCGCGGTGCTGGAAAACGGCATGAAGATCCAGGTCCCGCCCTTTATCGGCGCGGGTGAGCGGATCATCGTCGCCACCGAAGACGGCTCCTACGTCCGCCGGGCCGACTAATGGCGCCCTTTTCCTCCCCCGCCTTGAATGTGATGGTCGCCGCGGCGCGCAAAGCCGGCCGCCCGCTGATCCGCGATTTCAATGAGCTGGAAAACCTCCAGATCTCGATGAAAGGCCCCGCCGACTTCGTCACATCGGCCGACAAGCGCACCGAGAAGATCCTCATCGAGGAATTGAGCAAGGCGCGTCCCGGTTACGGTTTCCTGGGCGAGGAAGGCGGCGCGCTGAGCGGCGCCGACAAGACCCATCGCTTCATCATCGATCCCATCGACGGCACCACCAACTTCATGCACGGCATTCCCCACTTCGCCATCTCCATCGGCTTGGAGCGCGAGGGCCAGCTGGTCTCGGGCGTGGTCTATAATCCGGTGACCGACGATCTCTATACCGCCGAGAAAGGCCATGGCGCCTATCTCAACAACAAGCGCCTTCGCGTCGCGGCGCGCAAGGAACTGGCGCCGGCGGTGATCGCCACCGGCCTGCCCTTCATGGGCAAGGAAGGCCATGCCCGCGCCAGCGCCGAGATGGCGGAGGTGATGAATGTTACCGCCGGCATTCGCCGCTTCGGCTCGGCCTCGCTGGACCTGGCCTATGTCGCGGCCGGACGGTTCGACGGTTTCTGGGAACGCAGCCTTCAGGCCTGGGACATCGCGGCAGGCATCGTGCTGTTGCGCGAGGCCGGCGGCATGGTCAGCGATCTGCATGGCGGCACGGAGATGCTGACCCAGGGCAGCGTGCTGGCCAGCAACGAATATCTGCATCCGCAATTGCTGAAGCTGCTCAAGACAATCAAGTCCTGACCGCCGGCCCCCCGAAGCGCTCCGCCAGGGCCGGCAGCATGACCAGATTGAGCAGGGTTGAACTCAGCAAACCGCCCAGCACCGTGATCGCCATGGGCCCTTCGATCTCCTGGCCGGGGCTGTGCAATCCGATGGCGAGCGGCAGAAGCCCAAGGGCCGTGACCGCGGCGGTCATCAGAATCGGCACCAGCCGCTCCTGCGCGCCGCGAAAGACAGTGGCCGGATTCCAGGGCTGCCCTTCCACCTCCACCAGATGTTCGTAATGCGCCAACAGCAGAATGGCATTGCGCGCGCTGATCCCGAACACTGTCACCAACCCCACCATGACCCCGACCGACAGGCCCAGACCCATTGCCGTGATCGCCATCACGCTGCCGATCAGGCTGAAGGGCAAATTCACCAGCACCAGCCACAGGCTGCTCCGCCAATGGAAACAGATCGCCAAGATCAGGCCGATCAGCACCAGCGCCATGGCGCTGTAGAGAAGCAGCTGGTTGCGGCTTGCGGCCTGTTCCGCCGCGGCGCCGCTGAATTCGGCATAGACGCCGGTGGGCAGCCGTAGGGCGGACACACGCGCCTGGGCGTCCTGTGACGTCGCCTGCAGGCCGCGCCCCACCACATTGAAGGTGATCGAAACAAAGCGGCGCCCCCCGTCATGGTCCACGGCATAGCGGCTGTCGGATGGCACCACCTGCGCCACCTGGGACAAGGGTATGGAGCCGAACGGCCCCGCGATCATCAGCGTTTCCAGACTTTCCGGCCGGTTGCGAGCCTTTTCCGAAAGCAGGATCGTGACATTGACGATGCGGGTGCCCGCATAAGTCTGCCCCACCGTAAGCCCGGAATAATTGGTCTGAAGCGCCTCAAGCACGTCCGAGACCTTCAAGCCGCTGGCGGCCAGGGCACCGGGGCGCAGCCGCAGCAGCAAGGTGGGCGTGCCGCTCTGGGCCTTGAATTGCAAATCGGCGATTCCCGCGGTGCCGGATAGAGCGCTGACCACCTGCCGCGCGGCGGCATCGAGCTGTTCGAACCGGTCGCCAAACAGTTTGATGGCGATGTCGGCGGTCTCGCCCGTCAGGCTTTCACTGATGCGGTCGCCCAGAAAGGTCACAACTTCCGTCTGAAGGCCGGGATATCGCGCCAGAATTTCGCGCAGAGCCTCTTCCGCCTCGGCCTGATCCATGTCCGCGTCCGGCTTCAGTTCGACATGGAATTCGCTGCGATGCGGCCCCCAAGTATCTTCGCTGAGACCGGCGCGGCCCACCTGTTGCTCGACGGAGGCGATGTAAGGCAAAGCCAGCACGTCGCGGCTGATATTGCGCCCTGCCGCCAGCATTTCATCCAGCGACGTGCCGGGGACCGAACTGGAGACCTGCATAACAAAATGGCCTTCGCGAAAATCCGGCATGAAGGTGCCGCCCAGGAAGGGCAGAACCGCGAGAGCCGCGGCCGCCAACACAAACAGCGTCACGGCAAGTGGCCGCACATGCCGGTAGGCCCAGGCGACAGCAGCGGCCTGCCAGGCCTTGCAACGCCTGATCCAGCCTGCGTCGGCGTGCCGCTCGCGTGCGCGCAGCAACAGGACCGAGAGCGCTGGTGTGGTGGTAAGCGCAACCAGCAGCGAGGCAATGACGGCAAGAATAAAAGCCAGCGCCAATGGACCCACGAAATGCCCTTGCACGCTGTTGGAAAAAAGCTCGGGCAGGAAGATGGCAATCACGACCAGCGTGGCATAGACCACCGGACCCCGCACCTCCAGCGTGGCATCCCTGATAACAGCCAGCCGCGCCCCCGGAGACGGCAGCGCCGAATTCTCCGCCAGCCGGCGCAGGATATTCTCAATCCCGATAATGGCGTCATCCACCAGCACGCCCAACGCGACCGCAAAGCCGCCCAAGGTCATGGTGTTCAGGGTCTGACCCATCCGGTCCAGCACCATGATGGCGACCAGGATCGACAGCGGAATGGACAGGAAGGTGATCAACGCGGAACGCCAATCGCGCAGGAACAGGAACAGCACCAGCAGGATCAAGACAGCCGCAATGGCCAGGGAATGCGTCAGGCTGGTGACGGCCCGCTCGACGAAATTCGCCGGGCGGTGCAGGGCCGGATGGACCTTGATGCCCTGGGCCGTGAGGGCCGGCGTCATCTGGGCCAGCGCGGCTTCAACCGCACGCGTTGTTTCCAGCGTGTTGGCGCCATACTGGCTGGCCAGCGACAGCAACACGCCGGGTTTTCCCATGATCAGGGCATCGCCCGCGCGCAGGGCCGGGGCCTCCGCCACCTGGGCGATGTCGCCGATGGTGATGGGAATATTGTTGCGGACCCCAAGCACCGCCCCGGAAATGGCGCGCGTGTCCGGCGCCGGCACCGGAGTCTGGATCAGCACTCTTTGGTGCGCCAAGTCGACAAATCCCGCCCCCTTCAGCGCCAAGGCGCCACGCGCCGCATCGGCAAGCTGCGTCAGGGTGAAGCCATAGGACGTCATCTTGACCAGATCGGGCTGAATGCGGATTTCGCGCACCGCGCCGCCGAACAGGATCACATGCGCCACCCCGGGCACCGCCAGCAAGGCGGGCTTCATCACCCATTCCGCCTGATCGCGCAGCGCGAATGCGTCCAGGCGGTCGGACACGATACCGATCTTGAGCAAATCCATGGTGCTGGAGGTCAGCGGCGAAAGCTGCGGCGGCCCGACGCCCAGCGGCAAGGTGCTGCCCAACTCGCTCAACCGCTCCGATATGCCCTGACGCGCGTCGTACAGATTGATGTCATCGCGGAACTGGATGGTGATGACCGACAGGCCGGGAATGGATTCCGACCGGATGGTGGCCAATCCCGTGGAGCCATTGACGGCATTCTCCACCTGCTTGGTGACCAGTTCCTCCACCTGCTGGGCGGTGAAGCCCGGCGCTTCGGTCTGGATATCCACGGTCGACGGAACGAATTCGGGAAAGACGTCGAGCGGAGCATCGCGCGCCACCCAAAATCCCGCGGCAAGCGCCAGCAGAGTCAAGATGGCCAAGGTGCCTGCGAAGCGCACGCAAAGGCCGACCAGCCAGCCCATCACTCCTCGGTTTCTGTGCTGGGATTGCGTTCGCGCGCCAAAAGCAGGCCGGCGCCCGCCATCACAATGCGCGCGCCGGGCCGAAGGCCCGCGCTTTGCGGCACAAAATAGCCGCCCTCATTGGCATTTGCGGCATCCACCGGTACGCGGCGATAGCTGCGGGGCGCGATTTCCGCATACACCCAGGCACGGTCTTCGCTGTACACGACCGCGCCGGCAGGCACGGTGACGCCGATCTGGGGTTCACCCACCGGTACGGTGGCGATGACGTGATCGTTCTGGGCCAGATCGCTGCCGTCCACCAACGCGAGCAGGCCCGGCCCAGGAAAATTGGGATCGGCGGGCGCTTCCCAGATGGCCGCCGCCGGCCAAGGCTTCGAATTGCGGCCCAGGCGGGCAACCGTCAGCCGGTCCGGCCTGTGATCGAGCGAGCCGAGAGGAAAGGTCACGCGCACCAGAACCGTTCTGCCCGCCGACAATCGTTCCATGATGGCGCGGCGCTGGCCACCGCGCTCCCAAGGCGCGTTATGGCCGAAGATGGCTTCCGCCTTGCGCCGGGCCAGCGCCAATGACGCCTGATCGGCAGCGGCCTTGCTTTGGGTTGCTTCCATCGCCTCGCGCGAGACCGCGCCGCCGCCGGCGCCGAAAAGATATTGCGCGCGGGCCGCCGCCGCCTGGCTTTGTGCGGCCACCGCCTGGGCGGTGAGGAAGTCGGAATCCAACTGGCCGATCGTATCCAGCGAGACCACGGTGCCATAACCGCTCAGGCCGGAACGAAATTGCGCTGCCCGCGCCGGCTCGGTGGTGACGCCCAAACTTTTGGCCTGCTCATCGGAGAGGACAAGGCGGCCTTCAGCCGCCGGTTCTTTTCTTTCGGCTTCTTCCTGGTGATCGGATTTTCCACACGCCGTCAGAAGCACAAGAAGCGCTGCGGCAAGAGGCCAATTGCTTCGCATCATCAAGCCGGTTTGAGGAGCCCCGCCAAAATCTAGGCCGGGACGGGGCGATAGGCTAGTGAACCGCTCCGGCGCGGTTCTCCAGCACCACATTGCTCAGCTTGGCCGAGGACACGGTCGCCGGTAAATGCGACGCAAAACCAATGCCTACGTAAAAGGAACCATCCAGGTGCAGGGTGATGGGGGCGCCTTCGGGATGCATGGGCTCGCCCTGCCAACTGATCCAAAGCTGGAATTGATCGCCCTTTTTCTCGATCCCGATGCGCGAGGCATGCAAGATTACCAAACTGTCAGGTGTGGCGCCGCCCGGCAGCCCACCGCGTGAACCGACGCGATATTCCATATCCTTGATGCGGGTGTTCTGAACCTCGCGCCGCGCCAGATGCACCATGCCGGCACCATGCTGGGCGACCAGGGCTTCGACGGAATCGTCATTGAGCCCCTGACGGATCACCAGCGCCGCCTTGCGGTCGCCGAAACCGGACGGATCGGGCCAACTTATGCTCGCTGCCAGCGAGATATCACCGGACATCTTCCTCCACAGATAGCGGAACTCGTCGCGGGTGTACCAGATGTTATAGCCGGCGGAGGTGATGGTGTAGCTCTTGTCCGATGCGTCGTAACTGGCATCGCCCGGCACCAAGGCCGCGCCCACGTCGGTCTGGTTTTCGAAAATGCCCAGGGGCTTGTTGAAGGTCACCGGCTCGCGATGGAAATCCAGCGGCGGCGCCACCTGCTTGTGGGTGGGCGAATCCGGCAGCGCCCAATCGGGAATCACAATGCCAGATGGCGTGGAAGCCGGTTGCGCCCAGGCGGCGGACGCGGCCAACAGAAACAGGATGCTAGCGAATCTTGCCGGCCGCATTTTCCATCACCACATCGCCGACTTTCGCGGTCAGCACATTGGCCGGCAGGTGCGAGGTAAAGCCGATGCCGACATAAAAGGGGCCGCTGGTCTTGAAGGTGATGGGGGCGCCTTCGGGATGGATCGGCTCGCCCTGCCAGCTTATCCAAAGCTGGAACGCATCGCCCTTTTTCTCGATACCGATGCGGCTGGCATGCAGCGCCTGCGTCCCCTTTTCGCCCGCCGCCGCATTGGGCTGACGCGCGGCGCGATGAGAAATGTCGGTCATCTGGCCGCTTTTTTCGGCGCGCCAGGAAATATGCACCATGCCATTGCCATGCTGGGCGGTCATGATCTGGCGGGAATCGTCGTCCAGACTGTCGCGGATAATCAGCGCCACCTTGCGGTCGTGGAAGTCGTCCTTGTTGGGCCACACCACATCGGCCGCCAGCGAGACATCGCCCGAGACTTTCTTCCACAGATAGCGAAACTCGTCGCGCTGGTACCAGATGTTATAGCCGGCGGAATTGATGGTGTAGATCTTGGCCGACGCGTCATAGCTGGCGCTGCCCGGGGCCAGCGGGCCGCCGACATCGGTCTGGGCCTCGAACGCACCGATCGGCCCGCCATTGGTCAGCGAGGCGCGATGGAAATCCAGTGGCGGCGCAATCTGCCTGTGGGTGGCCGATCCCGGCAGCGCCCAGTCCGGCACCTCGATCCCCGGCGGCGCGGGCGGCGGCACCAGCGACTGCGCGAAGACAGGAGAAATGGAAACCACGGCCAGCGCCGCAAACAGACCGACACGCATAAAGCCCTCCCAACCGGGGGCCACGCCCCGTTAGCGCTAACGTGCCTTCAAATCCGCAGAAATTCAATCGCCTAGAATTCGATCACCGTCCGGATGCTTTCCCCCGAATGCATCAGGTCGAAGGCCTCGTTGATGCGGTTCAGCGGCAGCTTGTGGGTGATCAGCGGGTCGATGCTGATCTTGCCGTCCATGTACCAGTCCACGATCTGCGGCACCTGGGTGCGGCCGCGCGCCCCGCCGAATGCAGTGCCTTTCCAGACGCGTCCCGTCACCAATTGGAAGGGCCGCGTCTTGATCTCCTGCCCCGCGCCCGCCACGCCGATGATGATGCTTTCGCCCCAGCCGCGATGGCAGCATTCCAGCGCCTGGCGCATCAGATCGACATTGCCGACGCA
>CBHTTW010000121.1:0-7501 GCA_966096025.1 uncultured Alphaproteobacteria bacterium
GACCGAAGTGATTTTCGACGGCGGCATCCGCCGCGGCGCCGATGTGGTGCGGGCCATGGCACTGGGCGCCAAGGCGGTGCTGTTGGGGCGCGGCTATGCCTATGGCATGGCGGCGGCGGGCGATGCCGGTATCGAGCGCGCCATTGAGATCTTCCGCGCCGACATCATCCGCACCTTGAAGCTGCTGGGTTGCTCCAGCATCTCGCAGGTGGATTCGTCATACGTTACGACGCGTCCTGGATTTAGGGTGGATTAGCTCAATCTCTTGACCCTCCCTCAAGGGGAGGGCGAAGCTATCGCCTTAAATCCTGAACCGCGCCATCCAGCCCATATCGTCGCAGAAATACATATCGTCGCCCACCAGCTTGGCGCAGTGGATCACCGGTGAATCGTCCGGCAGCTGCACGCGTTCCGTGATCACGCCTGTCGCCGCGTTGTGAAGATAAAAGGCGTTCAGGTTTGAGTCCGACGACCAGATCGTCGCCTTGGTCTTGCCCCAGCTCATGCCATGGGTGCGGTTGCCTGGGACTGGCCAGGTGGATTTCACCTTCCAGGTCTTTTTGTTGATGGTGAAGATCTGGCGCGCCGGCGGGCAGGCATAAATCAGATAGTCGCCGTCCACCAGAATGGCATGCGCGCCGGTACCGGCTGAGCCTTCCTCGGCATTCAACGGCAATTGTCCTGGCGGCAGGCCCTTGCCGGTGTTGTTGCCGACATTGCCGGTCTGGGCCGCACCGATGCCGCGCGGCTTGTCGGGCCAGGCCGGTTTCAGCGGACTTTTACGCCCGGGCGGATCATCCTCGCGCTCATAAATGCGCCCCGCGCCCGGGGTGACATATTTGGCAATGGTTTTGCCGTTCAAATCGCAATGCACGATGATGGAATTGTGGGTCGAAGTGATCCACATCGTATTTCCGTCCTGCACCAAGCCGCTGGGCCCCACCACATCGGCCTGGAATTCGCGCACCAGCGAACCGTCCTTGATGTTGGTCAGGGTGATCCAGTGGTCGGCGCCTTGATCGAGCACCCACATCTGGCCCGGCTTGTCGGACAGGGCCAGTCCATTGGGTTGGCCGTGCCGCGTCTTGTAGACGACCTCTATCTTGTTCGCCGGCCGCGATTTGATGGCGCCGTAACCGGGCAGACAGGCGGGATCGGCCGGTTGCGCCAAAGCAGGCAGGGCCGCGGCTGGCGTTGCGACCGCCGCGGCAAGAAAATCTCTGCGCTTCATGGGCAGCTCCTTATGCCGGCTCGATCTTGAACACCCAGCCCGCATGCGGGCTGTCGCCATTGGGCCAGCCGGGATGGATTCCGGCATCGCAACTGATCAAAGTACCGTTGTGGAATTCCAGGCCATGCGGATCGCAGGAGCCCGGCAGGAAATCATAGGTGGCGGCGATCTGGCCGGTCTTGCCGTCATATCGCACCAGCCCCGGCTTTCCTTCCTTGTAGTTCTTGCTGTCATTGCCGAGAACCACCCAGATATCGCCCTTGTCGTCGATGGTCAGGTCATGGGTGCGAGGCTTGTCCGGGCTGGTATAGGTCGAGATCGCCACTTCCGGCGCCCAGGTCTTGGGATCGACGCGCAAAATCAGCTTGGGCCGCAGCGCCGCGATCCACAATTTGCCGTTATGCCATTGCGCGCCATGGCTGCCGCCGCCGTCCTGACCCGGCATCGCCAGAGGAATCTGGCGGTGGCTGATCTCTTTGCTGTTCATGTCGACCTGGAAACAGCCTTGCGGCGCCTGGTTGGCCATCATCCACACATAGCCGTCGCCATAGGCCATGCCGGAACAGTTGCGGCAGTTGGTCATCACCGTCTTGAGCAGCTTGCCGTTCCAGTCCACCAGCCAGGCGGCTTCGCGCAGGTCCTTGGGCTCGGGCAGGCCATAGCGCTTTGCGCCATCGCCAGACAATTTCTGTTGCGCGATCCACAAGCCTTCCGGCGCCACCGCCAACCCGTTGCCATAGCCCTGCGGGTATTTGAACATTCTGGTGGTCTTCATCATGCCGTGCGGAATTTTGCGCGGCGGATTGAGGCCGTTGGCAGGCGCGGCCTGTTGGGCTTGCGCGGCGGCGGCGGACAGAGTGGCGCCCATGGCGCCGGTCAGAAAATCGCGTTTGTTGAGCATGTCTTCCTCCCCAGGAATTTGGCCGGGATGCTGAGCCAATTTCGAAAGGAAGCAAAGGGGCTAAACGTGCTGCAAAGCAGCGAGCCTCTCACCGGTGGTGCTACCAGCCGTTGTCACCAAAATGGGCTTTATAAAGCTGTCCGGCCTCCGCCACGATTTCGGCGCCCAGCCTGACGCCCAAGGCACGAGCCGTTTCCTGCGCATTGCTGCCCAACACGGCGCTGTCGCGCCGCCGCCAGCAATGTTTGCCGTCCGGCGTCAGCACTTCGCCCAGAAAGTTCAATCTGCCGTCGGCTATTTGGGCCAGGGCCGCGATGGGGGTGCGGCAGGACCCGTCCAGCGCCTGCAGAAAGGCGCGTTCGGCGGTGGTGGTGACGGCATGTTCGGCGATGTCGAGCGGCGCCAGTAGCGCCAGAGTCTTTTCATCGCCCGTCCGGGCGGTGATGGCCAGCGCGCCTTGGCCCGGCGCGGGCGGCATGGCCTCTGCATCGACAATGGAAGCGGCATGTTGTTCCAATCCCAGCCGGCGCAGACCGGCCAGCGCCAGATAAGTGGCGTCGAAGGCGCCGCTTTCGATCTTGGCAAGCCTTGTTTCGACCCGCCCGCGCAGCAATTCCACTTTGAGGTCGGGGCGCGCGTGCAAGGTCTGGGCCTGGCGGCGCAGGCTGGCGGTGCCCACCGTCGCGCCCGAGGGAAGATCGCGCAAAGTTTTCGCCTTTAGGGCGATGAAACCGTCACGCGGGTCTTCGCGTGAGGGTATGCAGGCCAGCACGATCCCCGGCGGCATGCGCGTGGGCAGGTCCTTCATGGAGTGGATGGCCGCATCGATACGTCCGTCCAACAGCGCTTCATCCAATTCCTTGGTGAACAGGCCCTTGCCGCCCTGTTCCTGCAAGCGGCCCTGGACCTTGTCGCCGCTGGTCATGAAACTCTGGATGGGAAACGCTTCCACATCGGTGCCGGAATGCTTCGCCAGCATCGCCGCCACCAGGCGCGATTGCGCCATGGCCAAGGGCGAGCCACGCGAGCCTAAATTCAGAAGAGGGGGCTTCATTTCCACTCCGCTACCGGCGGCATGGAAGACAGAATGCTTTCGACATTGCCGCCGGTCTTGAGCCCGAAATGGGTGCCGCGGTCATAGAGCAGGTTGAACTCGACATAGCGGCCGCGCCACTTGGCCTGTTCGTGGCGTTCCTCCTCGGTCCAGGCCTCCGGCATGCGGCGGCGGATGATTTGCGGCTGGATGTCGAGAAAGGCTTCGCCCACGCTTTTGGTAAAGGCGAAGTCCCGGTCCCAGCTGCCGCTGTCATGATGGTCGTAGAAAATGCCGCCCACGCCGCGCGGCTCGCCGCGATGCGGCAGCCAGAAATAGGTGTCGGCCCATTTCTTGTATTTGGGAAACCATTCTTTGTCGAACGGGTCACAGGCGCTTTTCAGCCGGGCATGAAAATCCACCGTGTCGGGATGGCGCGGGCTGCGCGCCGCATCGAGAGTCGGATTCAAATCGGCGCCGCCGCCGAACCAGCTTTCGGTGGTGACGATCATGCGGGTGTTCATATGCACCGCCGGCACGCGCGGATTCTTCATATGGGCGATCAGGCTGATGCCGCTGGCCCAGAAGCGGGGATTGTCGGCGGCGCCTTTTATCTGCTTGGCGAATTCCGGCGAGAAGGCGCCGAACACGGTGGAGGTATGCACGCCGACTTTCTCGAAAAGCCGCCCGCGCATCATGCCCATCACGCCGCCGCCTTCATCCTCGCCGCGGCTCCAGGGGGTTTTGACAAACCGGCCGGCTGCGCCGGGATAGAGATTTTCCGGCGCTTCATCTTCCAGCGCTTCGAACGCCGCCATGATGCGGTCGCGCAAAGTTTCGAACCAGGCGCGGGCTTGTTCCTTGCGGGCGTCGGAGGTGGTCATGGCCGCGCTTTTAGCCGGTAAGCCGGGCCGGCACCATTGTTTTTGGAGCCGCACCCCGCCATCATCAAGGAGCGTAGGCGTGGTCCGTAGCGGCAGCGTACGGACGAGCGACCAAAACCAAATGTCATAAATGACCTACAACAAAGCTGGGTCTTGCGGGGGGCGTATGAAACGCAGTGTGACAGTTTTTCTAATGGCGCTCTTGCCCATGGCTGCCGCCGCCCAAGACCGGCCCGGGCAGAAATTCCTGATCAAACCGTCGGATTTGCCCAAGCCCTATGTCACGCCGCCGGTTGCCAACAAGAATGAGGTGATTCCGCGCCCGGCCGGCGAGATGCCCGAGGCGCCCAAGGGTTTCAAGGTTTCGATCTATGCCAGCGGCCTGGATTTCGCCCGTTTTCCCGCCGTGGCGCCCAATGGCGATGTCTTCCTGTCCGAGCGCCTGCAAAACAAGGTCACCCTGTTGCGCGACAGCAAGAACAGCGGTGCGGCGGACCAGCGCTTCACCTTCGCCGACAGTTTTCACAATCCTTCCGGCGTCGCGGTGCATGGCGGTTATGTCTATATCAGCGACCAGATGGCGATCTGGCGCACCCCCTATGTCCCGGGCGCGACCAAGGCCGGCAAGCTGGAGCGCGTGACCAGCGAGCCGAACCTGCGCAATTCCGGCATGCACGGCACCCGCAATTTCGCCATCGCCCCCAATGGCGCCATGTTTGTCGAGATGGGCAGCCACGACAATGTTTCGGAATATCAGCCGGGCGCGAAAATCTTCCAGATCAAGGGCGGCAAGCTGGTGGAGTATGCCTCCGGCATCCGCAATCCGGTGGGCATCGCCTTTTATCCCGGCACCAGTGACTTGTTCGTCGCGGTCAATGAGCGCGACGGCTTGGGCGACAATCTTCCGCCCGACTATTTCACCTATGTGAAGCCGGGCGCCTTTTACGGTTATCCCTGGAGCTATACCGGACAGATCCCCGATCCGGATATCGGCGCCAAGCGCCCGGATATGGTGGCCAAGGCGCTGCCGCCCGATGTGCTGTTTCCCGCCCACAGCGCGCCGACGGGGCTGGCCTTTTATACCGGCGGCAATTTCCCCGCCGACTATAAGGGCGACGCCTTTGTCTCCCTGCACGGGTCCTGGAACACCAGCGAGCCGCATGGTTACAAGGTTGTGCGCATCAAGATGAGGAACGGCCGCGCTGTTGGCGGCTTCGAGAATTTCCTCACCGGCTTCTGGGAGGGAAAATCCAAAAACCCACCCAAGGTCTGGGGCCGTCCGGTCGGGTTGGCGGTGGCCAAGGATGGCAGCTTGCTGGTCGCCGACGATGTCGGCCAGACCATTTGGAAAGTCACTTATGCGGGGGCCAAATGATCAATCGCCGCAGCATGATCGGTGCGGGCCTGGCACTTGGCGCCACCCCGGCTCTGGCCAAGGACGCCAAAATCTCTTTCGCGGTGCCGGACGGCGCCGCCGATTGCCACCATCACATCTACGATCCGCGTTTTCCCTACAATCCCAAGGCGATCCTGACGCCGCCCACCGCCACCGTGTCGGACTATCGCGCCTTGCAGAAAAAGCTGGGCACCAGCCGCAATGTCATGGTGCAGCCGTCTACCTACGGCACCGACAATAGCTGCCTGTTGGATGTGCTGGCCCAGATGGGCGAGAATTGCCGCGCCGTCTGCGTGGTCAATGCCAGTGTCAGCGACGGCGAGCTCAAGCGCCTGCACGGTGCGGGCACGCGCGGCGTGCGCATCCAGTTCGGACTGGGCAATCCGGTCAGCGCGGAGGAAGTCATGCCGCTGGCCAAGCGCATCGCCAAGCTGGGCTGGCATATCCAATGCAACATGCCGCCGGAGCAATTGGTGCAGATGGAGGCGCTGCTGCTCAGCTTGCCGGTGCCGGTGATCATCGATCATCTGGGCCGGGCGGTGGACACCAAAGGTCCGCAATACAAGACCGTGCGCAAACTGCTGGACAGCGGCCATGGCTGGGTGAAGGTTTCCGGCGCTTATCTGTATGGTGGCGGCACGGCGCCCGATTATACCGGTGCCAGCCAGGCGGCCACGGCCTATATCAAGGCGGCGCCGGAACGCTGTGTCTGGGGCAGCGACTGGCCGCATCCCGATGCCACCAAGAAACTCAATCCGGTGGCGATGCCCGACGATATCAATCTGCTCAACCTGTTTGCGCGTTGGGTGCCGGATGCCAAGCTGCGCCATCGCATCCTGGTGGAAAATCCGGAAGTCTTTTACGGCTTCGATCCCAAAAAACGGCCTAAAGCGCTTTAGTTTTTTTACCCCCATCTGTCACAGCTCAGGTCGGCTGCGCCGACACTTCGCTGTGACACCTTCCCCCTTCCTGTGCTTCGCACGAAGGGGGAAGGAAGCTGTCGGATGCGGATGGTCGCGCTGCGGAATGCAGCGCTCGAGATTCATTTAATCATCGCCTCGTAGGCGGCTTCGATATTCTTGCGGAAGGCCTCGCTGTCATACAGCGCGGTGGTGCGGCGGTTGCGGATCAGCTTTTCGCGCGTGGCTTTCAGCAAAGCAGGGCTCTGCGCCAGTTCCAGCGCCAGGGCTTCATAGTCTTCCGGGCGCGTGGCCACCAACTCCGGCATGTCGATCGCCTTCAGCAGGCTTGCGGCAACCCGGCCGTGAAAGGCCTTGCCGTAACAGGTGATCACCGGCAGCCCCGCCCACAGCGCGTCGCTGCAAGTGGTGTGAGCCTTGTAGGGCAGGGTATCCAGGAAAAGGTCCGCCCGCTGGTGGCGGGCCAGATGCGCATCCGGATCGGCCCTGGGCGCGAAGACCAATCGTGCCGCATCCACGCCGCGCGCCTCGGCTTGGGCGCACAGATTGTCCGCCGCCGGGGAATCCAGCAGCCACAGCACACTGCCGGGCAGCTGTTGCAACAGCCGCATCCAGATATCGAACACCGGGGCGGCGATCTTCCAGCTATTGTTGAAACAGCAAAAGACAAAGGCATCGGACGGCAGGCCCGCCTCGGCCCGCGATGGCGCCGCCGGCAGGACACGGGTCGCGTCATTGGCCTGATAGCAGCCGGGCAGATGGACGATCTTTTCGCTAAAATGGGGCTGCTGGTCCAAGGGCAGCACTATGCGGTCGGCCAGGACATAATCCATGAAGGACGCGCCGGTGGTGCCGGGATAGACCAGATAATTCACCTGCACCGGCGCTGGATGATGGCTGAAGATACCCGGCCGCGCCTCATGGGTGTGGCCGTTCAAGTCCACCGCAATGTCAATCTCGCGCTCCCGCAACAGTTTGGCGACCTCGGAATCGCTCAAACCGCGCACATCCTGGAAATGCTCGAACGCGGCCGCCAGGCGTTTGCGCATCGCACTGTTGTCGTCAGGCCCGAAGGCAAAGGCGCTGACCTCGAAACGGCTGCGGTCATGGCGCTCGAACAGTTCGGCCATCAGCTG
>CBHTTW010000122.1:0-7483 GCA_966096025.1 uncultured Alphaproteobacteria bacterium
GGGTCCTTGCCCAGATTGCCCACCAAAATCACCTTGTTGACGCTGCCGGCCATGATCTTCTCCATTACGAACGGGCGACGTTAGACGACAGGCCCCTCCCCGCGCCATCGAAGGCGCCCGTTTATCCACCCATAACATTGTTCCCTATTTGTTCCAATAGCCTTGCGGCTCCTTTTCTCCGATAAGGCTGAGAGCAAGCTGAGGCGGCATGCCCTTCAATTCCTATCCTTATTTCCTGTTCCTGGCTGTGGCCGTGCTGGGGTTCCGGCTGCTGGAAAAAGGCGCGCCCACCGGGCGGCGATTGTTCCTGCTGCTGGCCTCCTATGCCTTCTACGCCTGGTGGCGGGCCGACTTTCTGCTCTTGCTCTGCGGCTCGACCCTGGTGAATTTTTGGATCGGCAGCACCATCGAACAGCGCCGGGCGCGGGGCCAGGACCGGCGCGCCTTTTTGATCGCCGGCCTGCTTTTCAATCTCGGCCTGATCGCCACCTTCAAATACGACACGCTTTTTGTCGCCACCGCCAATGACCTTCTGGGCATCGGCCTGCCGGTGCCGCATTTCTTCCTGCCGCTGGCGATCAGCTTTTTCACCTTCGAGCAGATCAGCTATCTGGTCGATGCCGATGCCGGCAAGACCCACAACTATTCCTTGCTGGATTACGCGCTGTTCGTCGCCTATTTCCCCCATTTGATCGCCGGCCCGATCGTGCGCCACAACGATCTGATCCCGCAATTCCATCACTTGCGTTCCCGCAACGACGATCTTGCCGCCGGCATGACGCTGTTTTCCATCGGCCTGGCCAAGAAAACCCTGATCGCCGACAATCTGGCGCCTTTCGCCGACGCCATCTTCAACGCGGCGGGGCGCGGCGTCGCATTGGGCCCGACCGACAGTTGGCTGGGCACCCTGTTTTTCGCCTTCCAGATCTATTTCGATTTCTCGGCCTATTCCGATATGGCGCTGGGGTCATCGGTGATGCTGGGCATGCGGCTGCCGGTCAATTTTCATTCGCCCTACAAGTCCGCCAGCATCATAGAATTCTGGCGGCGCTGGCACATTTCGCTGTCCGCCTTCCTGCGCGACTATCTTTATGTGGCGCTGGGCGGCAACCGGCGCGGCGCGGCGCGGCGCTATCTCAATCTTTTCGTCACCATGCTGCTGGGCGGGCTGTGGCACGGCGCCAACTGGACCTTCATGCTGTGGGGCGGATTGCACGGCCTGTATCTTTCGATCAATCACGCCTTCCGGCATGCCACCAAGGGCATGACGGTGGCGCCCATGCTTCGCGCCCCGCTGCATGCCGGGGCGGTCGCGCTCACTTTCGCCGCCACCTCGCTGGCCTGGATCGTGTTCCGTTCCCCGGACCTTGCCACGGCGCGCAACGTGGTGGGCGGGCTGGTGGGACAGGGCCATAGCAATGTGGTGAGTTTCTCGCCTTTGGCGGCGGTGGCGCTGCTGCTGCTGTTTGTGGTGGTCTGGCTGATGCCCAATTCGATGGAAATCCTGTGGCGGCACAATCCGGCGCTGCCCTCGCCTTATCCTGACCAGCCGGTTGCCGCGGCCAACCGCCTGTCCTGGCGCCCCACCCGCGTCCATGCCGCGCTTTACGGCCTGCTTTGCATTTTGGCGGTGCTGGCTTTGTCCAATCGCAAACCTTTCATCTATTTCCAATTCTGATGGAAAAGACCCGCTATCCCGTCTGGTTTCTGGGCACCGTGGCGCTGGTGATCGCGGCGCTGGCGGCGTTCAATGCCATCGCGGGCGCCTACATCTTGAATCATCCCGCCGGCCCCAGTGTTCAAACGCTGTCGGGTTTTGAGCGCGCCTTGAAGCCGGTCTGGCTGGAACAGATCGCGCCGGAACTGGTGTTTGTCGGTTCCAGCCGGGTGCGCGACGGCTTCGATCCGGTGCTGATCGATCCGGTTCTGAAGACCCGCAGCTTCAACTATGGCGCTTCCAGCATGACGCCTTACGAAGCGCGCCGATTCGCCCAGGATGCGCTGGCCCAGCCTTCCGTCAAACACGTGATCGTGTCTCTCGATGCCTTTACCGGCAATGGCGGGCCGGGCGAAGCCTTGCCCAGCTTCGATGAAACCAGACTGGCGGTGACGCCATCGGGCGCGCCGACACAAAGGCGCGGACTTTGGCTTTTCACCACACGCTATTTGAGCGGCGGCGCGCTGGGCATGAACGCCTTGTCGGCCTGGTCGCTGGCGCAATTGAAGGCGGGGCAAGCCGCGGCGGACCGTCCCGATATCTTCCCGGCCTATAGCCATATGACCGAAGCGGTCCTTGCGCGCGATCTCAACTATCGCCGCGCCCGGATCATGCGCATGGGAGAAGGACCGGCACGGGAATTAACGACCATGCTGGCGGCGGCCTGCCAAGCCAAGGCGCATGTCACGCTTTTCTTCCCGCCCGACAATATGGCGATCATCGCGCGCTATCGCCAAAGCGACGCCGCGGGCCTGGACGCTTTCAAGCAAACGGTCCGCAACATGGTTGTGCGCCACAATGCGAGCTGCCCCAACAAGGCCAGCTTGTTCGATTTCATGGCGCCCAACACATTGACGCAGCAGACCCTGCGGGACGGATCAAGCCCCGACTATGTCGATCTGGTGCATTTCCGCCCCCCGGCAGGCCTATGGCTGCTGGGGCAGATGGGCTTTGGCCGTTAAGGGCTGGTGGTGGTGGTGGTCGGGGGGGGATTGCAGGCCGTACCGCAAGTCGCACCGTCGTCTTGCTGGGTGGCGATGACCACCGCGCCGATGGCAATGGCCGCCGCGCCGCCGATCAACAGCAGATTTGGGCTTCTGCCGCGGCGTTGGGCTTCCTTGGTTCCGGCCGGCTTGCCGGGGGCCAGCGAAACATCGGCGGCCAGGGCCTGCGTGCCGACAATCGCCACCGCGGCCAGACCAATAATCGCCGTCCTGAAATTCCTCATATCAACGTTCCCCTAAAAGGATGCTTTGGCTAAAATGTTGTTCCTGTTGCCCAAATCAACAGCCAAACTTGGCGTCATTAAGACGGAACAGAAAAACTTTGCAAATGAACAATGCAGGGGCGCGGCAAATTGTTCTCTTTTTGTTTCCGCAAGACGCAGAAAAGGCTATGAGAGGCCCATGGATTCCCAACCCCGCCTTCTGACCACGCTTCTGGCGCCCGCGCGCCCGACTGCCATCGTGGATGTCGGCGCCAACCCCATCGACGGCGACCCGCCCTACAAGGCCATGCTGGCGGCCGGATTGTGCAGGATCGTGGGATTTGAGCCCCAGGCGGGCGCCCTGGCGCGGCTGAACCAGGCAAAAGGCCCGCACGAACTCTATCTGCCCTATGTGCTGGCCGATGGAACCGAGCGCACGCTGCATGTCTGCGAGCTGGAGGGGATGACCAGCCTGCTGGTTCCCGACCCAGAGCATCTGGCGCTTTTCAATTTGTTTCCTATATGGGGCAAGGTGAAAGAGCATCTTCCCGTCGCCACCAAAAAACTCGACGATATCGCGGAAGTCGCCCAAATGGATTTCCTGAAAATGGACGTTCAAGGCGCGGAACGCGAAGTGCTGGCGCATGGCCGGTCCAAGCTCAAGGACACGGTGGTGATCCAGACCGAAGTGTCTTTTGTTCCCTTGTACAAGGACCAGCCCTGTTTCGGAGACATGGACCTGATCTTGCGGGAATTGGGGTTTCTGCCCCATAGCGTAACCGGCACCAAAATCTGGCCGCTTTCGCCCATGGTGGTGGGCAACACCCCCAACCGCGGCATCCGCCAATTGCTGGAAACCGACATGGTCTATGTGCGTGATTTTTCGAGAGCCGAGAATATGACCGTGGAACAGTGGAAGCACCTCGCCTTGATCGCGCATCATTGCTACGGCTCTTACGACCTGACACTTAAGGCGATCGCCAGTTTGACGGAGCTTGGGGCGGTCGCTTCCGACACCGGCAAGCGCTATCTCGCCGGCCTGGCTGTAAAGCCGAACTGATGCTGAAGAACATCTCCATTCGCGGCGCACGCGAACACAATCTCAAGAATATCGATGTGGAAATTCCGCGCGATACGCTGACGGTGCTGACCGGCCTGTCGGGGTCCGGCAAGTCAAGCCTGGCTTTCGACACGATCTATGCCGAAGGCCAGCGGCGTTATGTGGAATCCCTGTCGGCCTATGCGCGGCAATTCCTCGAGCTGATGCAGAAACCGGACGTCGATCATATCGAGGGCCTGTCGCCGGCGATTTCCATCGAGCAGAAGACCACCTCCAAGAATCCGCGCTCGACGGTCGGCACGGTGACGGAAATCTACGACTATTTGCGGCTGCTCTTTGCGCGGGTGGGCGTGCCCTATTCGCCCGCCACCGGCCTTCCCATCGAGAGCCAGACGGTCAGCCAGATGGCCGACCGCATTCTCGCATTGCCCGAGGGCACCCGGCTTTTTCTGCTGGCGCCGATCGTGCGCGGCCGCAAGGGCGAATACCGCAAGGAACTCGCCGAATTGCAGAAGAAGGGTTTCCAGCGCGCCAAGGTGGACGGCAAATTCCACGACATCGGCGCCACGCCCGCTTTGGACAAGAAGCTAAAGCACGATATCGAGATCGTGGTCGACCGTATCGTGGTCAAGCCGGATATCGGCAACCGGCTGCCCGATTCCATCGAGACCGCGCTGGGTCTCGCCGACGGCCTGTTGGTGGTCGAGTTCGCCGACGAGAAGGAAAAAGACGGCCCCCTCAAGGGCCAGCCGCGTCAGATGCTGCTGTCGTCGAAATTCGCCTGCCCGGTTTCCGGCTTCACCATTCCGGAGATCGAGCCCCGGCTGTTTTCCTTCAACAATCCGCATGGCGCCTGTCCGCAATGCGACGGGCTGGGGACACAGAATTATTTCGACGAAGCTTTGGTCGTGCCGGATGAATCTCTCAGCCTGAAGAAAGGCGCCATTGCGCCCTGGTCCAAGAGTTCATCGCCCTATTATCTGCAGACCTTGGAGGCGCTGGCCCGGCACTATAAATTCTCCATGAACGAGGCCTGGGAGGAGCTGCCCAAGAAGATACGCCAGATCATCCTGCATGGCTCGGATGAGGAGGAAGTCAAGTTCGTCTATGACGACGGCATGCGGCGGTACGAGACCCGCAAGCCTTTCGAAGGCGTCATCACCAACATGGACCGGCGCCACAAGGAAACCGACAGCGAGTGGGCGCGGGAAGAGCTGGAGAAATACCAGGCCGAGGCGGCTTGCGAAGCCTGCAAGGGCTACCGCCTCAAGCCCGAGGCCCTGTCGGTGAAGATCGGCGGCCTGCATGTCGGCCAGGTCTGCGAGCAGTCGATCCGCGATGTCGATGGCTGGTTTCGCGACATCGACAAGAAGCTGAACAAGCAGCAGCAGGAAATCGCCGTCCGGATCCTGAAAGAAATCCGCGCCCGGCTGAAATTCCTCAACAATGTCGGGCTGGATTACCTGACCCTGGCGCGGGCCTCGGGCACCTTGTCCGGCGGCGAAAGCCAGCGCATCCGCCTGGCCTCCCAGATCGGCTCCGGCCTCACCGGCGTTCTTTATGTCTTGGACGAGCCCAGCATCGGACTGCATCAACGCGACAATGCCAAGCTGCTGGACAGCCTGAAGGGCCTGCGCGACATGGGCAATACCGTGCTGGTGGTGGAGCATGACGAAGACGCCATCCGCCAGGCCGACCATGTCATAGACATGGGCCCCGGCGCCGGCGTGCATGGCGGCCATATCATCGCCGAAGGCACCCCCGCCGACATCATTGCCAGCAAAAAAAGCCTGACCGGAAAATATCTCAGCGGGGCGGAGAATATTCCAATTCCAGCCCAGCGCCGCAAAGCCGTACACAATCGCTGGCTGAAGGTGATCGGCGCGCGCGGCAACAACCTTAAGAACGTCACGGCGCAAATTCCGCTGGGGACCCTCACCTGCATCACCGGCGTTTCCGGGGGCGGAAAATCCACCCTCACCATCGAGACCCTGTACAAGGCCGCGGCCCGCAAGCTGGCCCAGGCGCGCGAACATCCCGCGCCGCACGACCGGATCGAGGGACTGGAGTTCCTGGACAAGGTCATCGATATCGACCAGAGCCCGATCGGGCGCACGCCGCGCTCCAATCCCGCCACCTATACCGGCGCCTTCACTCCGATCCGCGACTGGTTCACCGAATTGCCGGAAGCCAAGGCGCGGGGCTATTCGCCCGGCCGTTTCAGCTTCAACGTCAAGGGCGGGCGTTGCGAGGCCTGCCAGGGCGACGGCGTCATCCAGATCGAGATGCACTTCCTGCCCGACGTCTATGTCCAGTGCGACGTCTGCAAGGGCAAACGCTACAACCGCGAAACCCTGGAAGTGAAATTCCGCGATCATTCGATCAGCGACGTGCTGGACATGACCATCGAAGCGGGCGCGGAGCTGTTCAAGGCGGTGCCGTCCATCGCCGAAAAGCTGGAAACCCTCAAACGCGTGGGCCTGGGTTATATTTCCATCGGCCAGCAGGCCACTACCCTTTCCGGCGGCGAAGCCCAGCGCGTCAAACTGTCCAAGGAATTGTCGCGCCGCGCCACCGGGCGGACTCTCTATATCCTGGACGAGCCGACCACCGGCCTGCATTTCCACGACGTCAAAAAGCTTTTGGACGTGCTGCAGGAACTGGTGGACCAGGGCAATACCGTGGTGGTGATCGAGCACAATCTGGAAGTCATCAAGACGGCGGACTGGATCGTGGATCTGGGGCCGGAAGGCGGCGACGGCGGCGGCGAAATCGTCGCCAGCGGCACGCCGGAAGATGTCGCGAAAAACGCGCGCTCCTATACCGGCCAGTATCTCAAAGCCTTGCTGAAAAACGCGCCGAAGAAACTCAAGGCGGCGGAATAGCGCTCTTTTTATGGTCGCGCCGGCAGGCCCTGCGTGGCTGCGCCACTTCGGGTTGCCGGTCGCTCCTGCCCGTCAGACCGCGATATCCAAGGCGGGCTCGCCTTTCAGGGCCCGCCAGATCGACGCGCTGGCGCAGGCGAACAGACCGATCAAGATGGGAGAGAGCAGAAAGCTCAAGCCGCAGGCCCAGGGCAGCGTCTGGCGCGCGTTCAACAGTGCGCTCATCATCTGCATTTCCGGCGTGGCGCCCGCGGCGGGAACATTTTTTGCGCCCAGCGAAGCATCGACGGATACTTGAACCAGCAGAACCGGCAGGACAAGCGCCAGCAGGATACCGAACAGCGGCAGGAAATTGCCCGCCGTCACATTCCAGGCGCGGCGCAGCGCCGGTCCCGTTTCATGCATCACGATGGCCGGCAAGGGCAGCGCCAGGCGCGCCAGGATCGTCACGGCGGCACAAATGACAACCAGAAGCGTGATGTTGCCGGCCAGCAATTGGTTGGATTTCAGTCCCGCCACCTGGGAGGAAAGCGCGCTGACGGCAAACATGGCCGTCAGACCGATCATCATCGCCAGCCCCGCAAGCGCAAAGAAGGCGCGGAACATGCGCCATT
>CBHTTW010000123.1:0-7470 GCA_966096025.1 uncultured Alphaproteobacteria bacterium
GATATTGGCGGTGCCGCTGTCGGTCAGGACATAGACCGCGCCGTCAGGCCCCACCCGCACGTCGCGGAAGCGGGTGTTCATGTCCGCCAGCAACGGTTCCTCGGCCACCACCTTGTTGTCGGCGATGGTCAGCCGAGAGACGAACTTGCCGTTCATCATCGCCACGAACAGGCTGTTCTTCCATTGCGGAAACAGGTTGCCTTTGTAGAAAGCGATGCCCGCGGGATTGGAGGATGGGTCCCAATAATAGACCGGCTGTTCCATGCCCTCTTTGGCGGCAATGCCGTCGCCGATCGGCACGCCGGGATAATCGATGCCATGGGTGACCACAGGCCAGCCGTAATTGGCGCCGCGTCTGACGATGTTGATCTCGTCGCCGCCGCGCGGCCCCAGCTCGCTTTCCCACATCAGGCCGGTGGCCGGATCGATGGCCAAGCCTTCGGGACTGCGCAGGCCCAGGGCCCAGATCTCGGGCAGGGCGCCGGCCTGGCCGATAAAAGGATTATCCTTGGCGGGCGCGCCGTCGGGGGTGATGTGGATCACCTTGCCCAGATGGTTGCCCAGCTTCTGTGCCGCCATCCAGTCGGGGGTCAGCTGCGGTGAGCTATCGCGGTCGCCGATGGTGACGAACAGGTTGCCATCCTTGCCGAACACGATGCGTCCGCCCGTCTTGCCGCCAAGCGCGGGCGCCGGCCAGGTTGGGCTGGCGCGGAAGATCACCTTCACATTGCTGAGCTTGTCGCCATCCAGGCGCGCGCTGGCGACATAGGTGTTGGTGTCGTTCATCTTCGGCTCGCGCACGAAGTCGCAGAAGGTGAAGAAGATGCGGTGGTTCTGCCGGAACTTGGGGTCTACCGCGATGTCCAGCAGCACGATCTCGGGGCCGGCCGCGACCTTCAGCACTTCGGTCAGCGGCGGGGACAGGACATTGTTCTTGTCCAGGATACGCAGGGCGCCGGGCAGCCGCTCCGTCAGCAGGATGCGGCCGTCGGGCAAAAAATCCATGCCCCAGGTGACATGCAGATTGTCCACCAGGGTCGTGACCTTGAACGGGACGGAGGCGCGATAGGGCGCGCGCGTCTGTTCGGGGAAAAGCGGCTTATCCTTGAGGTTGTCCGGGCCGCGAACCTCGATGGGCTTGCCTTCCACCATGGCGGGCCGCTGGGGCAGCTGTGTCTGCTGCGCGCCGGCCGCCAGCGGCAGCAGCGCCAACACAAGAACGGTCGCGATCCGGCGCATCGGCATCTCCACTAATAGCCCAGCTTCAGCATGGTGCTGCTCTGTCCATCGACCGTGCCTTTTTCCAGCCATTCCAGCGAGGCCTTGAACAGGACCAAATGGTTTTTCTCCCACATGGCATTGTGGGACGAGCAGCCCAGGTCGATGAAGACTTTCCGCGGGCTGCCGATATCGGCATAGAAATCGCGCACCCGCTCGGGATTGACCTGCGCGTCATGGATACCGGCCACCATCAAGGTCGGTGTGACCATCGCTTTGACCTTTGCCTGCGTCCAACCCCAGCTTGAAGAAGCGATGGGCGCGCGCCGCACCGCCGGGGACCATTTGGCGCCGACGGGATCGGATTTGAGCATCTCCGACCAGACCGAATCCGCCGCCGCCGGATCGACCTGGCCCGGGCATGGCGCCTGACGATTCCAATTGGCGAGGAATTCGTCATGGCTTTGGGTGTTGAACACCGCGCCCGCCACCGGCAATACCGCTGGTCCTTCGCCCTTGGTGGCCCGGTTATAGGCGGGCGCCAGCAGGATCAGCTTGTTCACCCGCTCGGGATGATTGGCAGTCCACCCCCCGGCGCGCGGGCCGCCTTGCGACCAGCCCACCAGGCTCACTTTCTCGACCCCACGCAGCTTGCGGATGTAATCCACCGCCGCGGAAATATCATTCCAGTCGGATTCGATATTGGTCAGCGCACCGGGATATTTTTGCGGGCAATCGACACCAAAGCTCTTTTGCTGCGCCGGCGCCAGATTGCATTTGTCGCTCATCGGCGCGGGCCGCGCCGAGCGGCCATAGCCGGTCATGTCGACGGTGAACACGTCATAGCCGGCGGCCGCCAGATAACCCATCCAGCTGTAATCCTGGTAAGGCACGTCGAAGCTGACTTCGGCGGGGGTGCCGGCGCCGTGCACGAACAGCACCACCTTGTCGCCCGCGCCTTTGCGCAAAACCTCGGGCAAGGCGCGCTCGCGCAGGTAGAGTTTGGATTTCTTGCCGGCCAGGAACGGCACTTGCGAGGTCACCGTGACGCTATGGTCCCGGGTCTGGGTCTGTTGTGCCATGCCGGGGCCGCAGAGCCCCAAAAGCAGCGGCAGCGCCATCCACAATCGTGCCATCCCAGCCTCCCTTTTTGGGCCAGTATTGCCGCAAATGGCCGTTTCGGGAAAGGGTGGCGGCAGCCCGGTGGCGCGGCTCAGCGCACCGCCGGGCCGGACGACCAGGGGCTCGCCAATGGGCCGCCTTTGTACAATTCGGCAAAGCGGCTGGGATGCACAAATTCGTCCCGAAACCAGGGAAAGCGCCGCGGGTCATAGGCGTGGATCAGCCAATCGATGGTTTTGCGAATGCGCGCAATCCGCTTGGTGTCGGCCCGGTAGGTCAGCCAGATATCGAACTTCGCGCCTATATCCAACTCGATTGGAACAAGATCGGCGCCGAGCGCCTGCATGTAGGTGGGCAGCGCGCCGATGCCCGCGCCTTGCATGATGGACCAAAAATGCGTGCTGCTGACATTGTTGCGAAGCATCACCAGGCCGGTCGGCGAACGTCCCTCGAAAAAGCGGCGATAAGCTTCCTCCCAATTTCCCGAATCGTTTGTCAGCACCACAAAGCGATGGCTGGTGAGGTCCGATAGGCTGGCGGGATAGCCATGGGTTTCGAAATAGGATTTGGACGCAAAAAACATCATGTGCAGCCGGCCGAGTTTCACGACTTTCAGGTCGGACTCCTTGGGGCGCTGTAGCTGTATCGCGATATCCGCTTCCAGGCGAAGCAGGTCAGCCGGACGCTGCTCGCAGCGCAGATTGACCACCAGTCGGGGGTTGGCGCGCTGAAATTCCGTCAATCGCGGCAACAGCCAGCCGGTCCCCATGCCCTCGGTGATGGAAAGCCGCACCTCGCCTTCGACCTGCTGTTCGGACAGGTTGCGGGCCTGAAGCAGGTTGAAGGAAGCACTCTCCATCTGCTGGACGGCGGCGTATATTTTGGAGCCTTCGTCGGTCAGTTGAACGCCATTCACATGGCGTGAGAGCAAGGGAACATCCATCTCCTTTTCGAACTGGTCGATCTTGCGCCGCAGCGCATTGACCGATTGTCCCAGTTTCTGGGCCGCGGCGCGGAAGCTGCCGCAACGCGCCACCTCCAGGAAAATATGCGCGGCTTCCCAATCGGGGACGATGGGAGAGGGAACGGCGGACCATTGCTTGCTGCGGGACGGCCTTTTTTTGAAGAACGCATGTCATGACCACCGCGAAGAAAAGCGCGGCCCATTTTTGTTTACAGACCGGCGATCCGAACGCAATTCATACGCGCTGGCAAGCTGTTCCTTGTTCCAATGATAAATTGTCATCGGAACATTTCACGGCTTCAGCGCCGTAACATTTACTTGTGGTGCTGCAACCTTGTGTTGATCAGCTGGAAAAACACCGGCACGAAGAAGATCGCCAGCACCGTGGCGGTGATCATACCGCCCACCACGCCGGTTCCGATGGCGTTCTGGCTTCCCGCGCCCGCGCCATTGGCCAGCGCCAAGGGCGTGACACCGGCGATAAAGGCGATGGAGGTCATCAGAATCGGCCGCAGTCTCAGCCGCGCCGCTTCCATCGCGGCTTCGAAGGCGGACGCGCCCTTGCGTTCCGCATCCACCGCGAATTCCACGATCAGAATGGCGTTCTTGGCCGACAGACCGATGGTGGTCAGAAGGCCGACCTGGAAATAAATGTCGTTGAACAAGCCGCGCGCCGTGGTGGCGAGCACCGCGCCGATCACGCCCAGCGGGATCACCAGCATCACCGACAGCGGGATCGCCCAGCTTTCATAAAGCGCCGCCAGGCAGAGATAGATCACCAGGATGGACAGGGCATACAGCGCCGGCGCCTGCGAGCCGCTGAGTTCTTCCTGATAGGAAAGGCCGGTGGCCTCGATGCCGACTTCCTTGGGCAATTGCTGCGCCAGCTTGCGCATTTCCGCCAGCGCCGTGCCGGACGAGACACCGGGCGCGCCCTGGCCCTGCAGTTCGATCGAGGGCAGGCCGTTGTAGCGGGTCAGCGAGGCCGGGCCGATGGTCCAGCGCGACGTGGCGAAGGAGGAGAAGGGCGCCATGGTGCCGTTGGCGCTTCTCACATACCAGCGGTCCAGGTCTTGCGGCGTCATGCGGTAGGGGGCGTCGCCCTGCATATAGACGCGCTTGACGCGGCCGCGGTCGACAAAGTCGTTGATATAGCTCGAGCCCCAGGCGGCGCTGAGGGTGGCATTGATGTCGGCCAGCGATATGCCCAGGGCGCTGGCCTTGGCCTGGTCGATATCGACATGCAATTGCGGCGTGTCGTCCAGGCTGTTGGGGCGCACGCCCAGGAGCAGCGGATTTTGCGCCGCCAGGCCCAAGAGCTGATTGCGCGCGTTTATCAGGCCTTCATGGCCGAGATTGCCGCGGTCTTCCATCTGGATGTCGAAACCGGTGGCGTTGCCCAGTTCCTGCACCGAAGGCGGGGTGATGGCGAAGACCTGCGCGTCCTTGAGCGGGAAGAAATGCATCATGGCGCGGTTGGCGATGGAGGAGGATTTGTTCGCGGTGCCCTTGCGTTCGCTCCAATCCCGCAAGTGGGTGAAGGCCATGCCGGTGTTCTGGCCCGATCCCGCGAAGGAAAAACCCGCCACGGCGAAAACGAAATCGACATTCGCCTTTTCGGTTTCCAGATAATATTTGGCCACATTCTGCGCCACGTTCAGGGTCGCCGGCTGGGTGGTGCCGGCGGGCAGGGTGATCAGGTTGAAGATGAAGCCCTGGTCCTCGTCCGGCAGAAAGCCGGTTGGAAGGCGGATGAACAGCACCGCCAGGACCGCCACGATGCCGGCAAAGGCGGCCATGGTGCTCCAGGTGCGGCGCAGGAACCAGGCGGTGGCGTTGTGATACCAGTCGCGGAAGGCGTCGAAGTTGCGGTTGAACCAGGTGAAGAAGCGGCCATGCTGGACATGACCTTCGCTTTCCACGTCTTTCATCAAAGTGGCGCAAAGCGAGGGCGTCAGGATCAGCGCCACCAGGATGGACAGCGTCATGGCGGAGACGATGGTGATGGAAAACTGGCGGTAGATCACGCCGGTCGAGCCGCCGAAAAAGGCCATGGGCAGGAACACCGCGGTCAGCACCAGCCCGATGCCGATCAGCGCACCGGTGATTTCCTGCATGCTTTTGAGGGTGGCCTCGCGCGGCGGCAGCCGTTCCTCATGCATGATGCGTTCGACATTCTCGACCACCACGATGGCGTCGTCGACCAACAGTCCGATCACCAGCACCAGCGCGAACAGGGTCAAGGTGTTGATGGAGTAACCTGTCGCGGCCAGAATGCCGAAGGTGCCCAACAGGACCACCGGCACGGCGATGGCCGGAATCAAGGTGGCGCGCCAGTTCTGCAGGAAGACATACATCACCAGCACGACCAGGCCGATGGCCTCGATCAAGGTCACCACCACGTCATGGATGGAAAGACGGATGAAGAGCGTGTTGTCGATGGGATAGACCATCTTCATGCCGGGCGGCAGCGAGGCTTTCAGTTCTTCGGCCTTGGCCTTTACCTGGTCAACGGTCTTGAGCGCATTGGCGCCCGGCGCCAGCATGATGGGAATACCGGCGGCGGGATAGCCGTTGAACTGGCTGACGATGGAGTAGGTTTCCGCGCCAAGCTCGATACGCGCCACATCCTGCAGCCGCACCACCGCTCCGGTGGGCGAGGTCTTGAGGATGATGTTGCGGAACTGCTCGGCGGTCTGCAGGCGTGACTGGGCAGTGACGGTGGCGTTGATCAGCGCGCCCTTGACGGTGGGCTGCTGGCCGATCTGACCGGCAGAGACCTGAACATTCTGGGTGCGGACCGCGTTGGCGATATCCGAAGGTTGCAATGCGAAGTTCTGCAGCTTGAAGGGGTCCAGCCAGATGCGCATGGCATATTGCGCGCCGAACACGATGGTATTGCCCACACCCGGCACGCGCGACAGCGGATCGCGCATCTTGGACGTGATAAAGTCGGAAATATCGACATTGGTGTAGCGGCCGGTATCGTCATAAATGCCGATCACCATGATGAAGTTCTGCTGCTGCTTGGCCACCACCACGCCCAGCTGCTGCACCGCGCTGGGCAGCAGCGGCACCGCCGCCTGCACCTTGTTCTGGACCTGGACCTGGGCGATGTCGGGGTTTGTGCCCGCGGCGAAAGTGGCGGTGATCGTCACCGAGCCGTCGGCGTTGGACGAGGACGAGAAGTAGAGCAGATTGTCCAGACCGGTCAGCTGTTGCTCGATCACCTGGGTGACGGAGCTTTGCAGCGATTCCGAATCCGCGCCGGGATACATGGCGGTAATCGCCACCGCGGGCGGCGCGATGGTGGGATATTGTTCGATCGGCAGGCTGAAGGCGGCGATGCCGCCGGCCAGCATGACCACGACGGCGATGACCCAGGCAAAAACCGGCCGGTCGATAAAGAACTTTGACAATCCCATTAGTGCGCCGCCGCCATGGGTTTGGCCGCCTGACCGGCGGGCTGGGGATTGACCGGCATGTCAGGCTGCACCTTGGCCAGGCCCTCGGTGATGACCTTCTCACCCGGCTTCAAGCCTTCCAGCACCTGCCAGCTGCCGTCGATGGCGCGGCCGGTCTTGATCAGGCGCAGCCGCGCGAAATTCTTGGCATCCACCACCAGGATGGTGGGCTGACCCTTTTGGTCGTGGCCCACGGCGTTCTGCGGCACCAGGATGCCGTGCGGATCGATGCCTTGATTGATGGTGGCGCGGACATAAAGGCCCGGCAGCAGCAGATTGTCGTGGTTGGGGAAGATGGCGCGCAATTGCACCGCGCCGGTGGCGGGATCGACCGTCACGTCGGTGAATTGCAGCTTGCCCTTTTCGGGATAGATGCTGCCGTCATCCAGCTTGAGCGAGACTTCGGCGGTGAGCGGACCGGTCGAGTTCACATTGCCGGCCTGGACCGCGCGCTTGAGGGCCACAAGTTCGGCGCTGGACTGGCTGACATCGACATAGATCGGATCGAGGGTCGAGAGGGTGGTGAGCGCGGTCGCCTGCTGCGCCGTCACCAAAGCGCCTTCGGTGACGGTGGAGGCGCCGATGCGGCCGCCGATCGGCGCGACGATGCGGGTATAGTTGAGGTTGATGCGCGCGGCGTCGGCATTGGCCTTGGCCTGGAGGTAGGCGGCGCGGGCGTCGTCGGCATCCTGGGGCGCGATG
>CBHTTW010000124.1:0-7360 GCA_966096025.1 uncultured Alphaproteobacteria bacterium
AACCGGCTGCGATGCGGTACCAGCCGAACGGAGCGAGGCCGTGCTTTGTGACAATGGCCAGAAAGCCCTTGATCACAAAAAACGCCACCACAAAAGACACCACAAAGCCCACTGCGATGTTGAGGCCCTGGCCCTGGCTCAGCTCGCCCGCCTTGTGGTGCAGTTCCAAAATGCTGGCGCCCAACATGGTGGGGACCGCCAGATAAAAAGTGAACAAGGTCGCCGCCGTCCGGTCCACCCCCAGCATTTGCGCGCCCAGGATGGTGGCGCCGGACCGCGACACACCCGGAATGATGGCCAGTATCTGGCAGCAGCCGATCTGGAACGCCTTGGCCAAAGGCAGTTTGTCGCCTTCCAGCCAGCGCGGCTTGGGCGCAATGCGCTCGAGCACAAGAATGATGATGCCGCCCGCAATCCAGCAGCCGGCGATAAAGGGCATGGCAAGGGTGGGATTGAGCAAGACCTCGTCCAGCAGCTTTTTCATCGCCAACCCCGCCGCCACCGACGGCAGCAGGGCAACGACAAGCCCCAACGCGAATTGGCGCGCTTCGGCCGAAGTGGGAAGACCGATCAACGCTTTCCAAAAGGTCTGAAAATAGATCGCCACCACCGCCAGGATCGCGCCCAGCTGAATCACCACGGTAAAGGCTTGCCAGTCATCGCCCAGACCCAACAGTTGCTCGGTCACCAGCAGATGGGCGGTGGAGGAAATGGGGAGAAATTCGGTGATGCCTTCCACCACGCCCAGGATGATGGACATCAGAATATCGTGCATAAGCGAATCCCGGAGGGTGGCGGCCAACAGGTAGCATCGCCCCCTGTCGCGCGCATCCTTTAAAACTTGTTATGGTGGGGCATGGCTAGGGGAATCAAACCGGGGCGAGGGCTGCTGTGGAAGCTGCTCTTCACCCTTTTTATCGTACTGGTTCCTGCCCCCATAATTCTGGTCCTGATCTTCCGCTTTCTTCCCATTCCCGGCACCCCGGCGATGCTGGTCAGCCTGGCCCAGGGCAAAGGCGCCAGCTATGCCTGGTCCGACGATATTTCACCCCGCCTGGAACGGGCGGTGATCGCGGCCGAGGACCAGAATTTCTGCTCCCATAACGGTTTCGATTGGGCGGGCATCCGAAAGGCGATGGAAGAACATCAGCGCCGCCCCAACAGGCCGATGCGGGGCGCCAGCACCATCTCCCAGCAGGCCGCGCGCACCCTGTTCCTGGTTCCCATGCGCAGCTGGATCCGCAAGGGGTTGGAAGCTTATCTCACCGTCATGATCGAAACCTTATGGCCCAAGAAACGCATTCTCGAGGCCTATTTGAACACGGTGGACTGGGGTGACGGGATCTTCGGCGCCGAGGCGGCGGCCAACGCCTATTTCGGTACCGATGCGGGTTCCTTGGATGGCATGCAGGCGGCGCGGCTGGCGGCGATCCTGCCCAATCCCCACAAATGGAAAGCGGCGCGTCCCGGCCGCTATGTCCGCCAGCGCACCGGACTGCTCCAGGGGCGCAGCGCCATGGTCACACGCGACGGCCTGAACTTTTGCGTAAAATAGGGAAGGCCACGGGCCCCTGTTCCAGGCGCCGGACTCTTTGCCACGCGCCTGCCCCCCCCTATAAGACGTCATGCGCCGCCTGATTCATGTGATGCTTTCGCCCAGTTGCCGCCTGGCCCGCCTGATGGTGGGCGAAAAGCGCATCGCCTGCGATCCGGTGCCGGCAGAGGACATCAAACAGTCCATGCCGGTTTTCATCGATATGGACGGCACCCGCGCCGAAGGCGTGTGGGCGATCCTGGACCATCTGGAACACCATTATCCCGACCGCCCCCTCGCCCCCGCCGACGATACGGCGCGGCTCACTTGCCTGCGCTGGGTGGATTGGGCGATGGGGCCGTTTCATGAAAAAGTCACCCAGCGCATCGTCTATGAAAAAGCCGCGCCGCGTTACACCGGCGCCGGCTTCAGCCGCGCCCCGGACATGAATGTGATCCGCGCCGGACGCGAGGAGTTGAAGGCGGCGCTGAGCGCCATCGGCGTGGCGGCGGAAAGCAATGGCAACCTCGCCTGCCGCGAACCGACCCTGGGCGATCTGGCGGTGGCGGCGCCGCTTTCGGCGCTGGATTATTTCGGCGAAATTCCCTGGAGCGATTTTCCCGCCGCCAATGAATGGTATGTGCGCATGAAATCGCGCCCCGCTTTCCGCTCCCTCCTGCTCGACCGCGTCCCCGGCCAGCCGCCGGTGTCCCACTATACCGAACTCGATTTCTGACTTCGGCGGAGTATAAGGGTGGCCGTGCAGGATCCCGCCGCCATCAAACACGACATATTCTCGCGCGCGCAAAGCGAGGGCTTCGACCTGGTGCGCTTTACCGGCGCCGCTGCCGGGCCGCAAAATGCCGAACGTCTGCAAGACTATCTCGATGCCGGTCATCATGGCGCCATGGCCTGGATGGCCGAGCGCAGCCACTGGCGCGCCGACCCGCAGGCCATGTGGCCACAGGCCAGAAGCGTGGTGGTGCTGGGGCTGAATTACGGACCCGAGCAGGATCCGCTGGCCATCCTGGAGCAGAAGAGCCGCGCCGCGATCTCGGTCTATGCCCAGGGCGACGATTATCACGATGTGGTGAAGAAGAAGCTCAAGGCCCTGGCCGGTTACATGGTCCAAAAATTCGGCGGCGATGTAAAAGTCTTTGTCGACACCGCCCCGGTGATGGAAAAGCCGCTGGCGCAGAAAGCCGGGCTGGGCTGGCAAGGCAAGCATACCAATCTTGTGTCGCGGGAATTCGGCTCCTGGCTGTTTCTGGGCAGCATCTTCTCCACCCTGGAATTGCCCCCGGACACGGGCGAAGAGGATCATTGCGGCAATTGCCATGCCTGTCTGGATGTCTGCCCCACCGCTGCCTTTCCGGCGCCTTACCGCCTGGATGCTCGCCGCTGCATTTCCTATCTCACCATCGAGAATGACGGGCCCATTCCGCGCGAATTCCGCAAACAGATGGGCAACCGTATTTACGGCTGCGACGATTGTCTGGCGGTTTGTCCCTGGAACAAATTCGCCCAGACCGCGTCGGAATTGAAACTGGCGGCGCGGGAGGAACTCAAATCTCCGCTCCTGGAGGATTTGGCCAGACTGGATGACAGGGCGTTTCGCGCCCTGTTCCGCAAGTCGCCGGTCAAGCGCATTGGCCGCGACCGCTTCCTGCGCAATGTGATGATCGCCATCGGCAACAGCGGCGATCCCCGGCTGGCGAAATCGGCGCAAGCCGCTTTGCAGGATTCATCGCCTTTGGTGCGTGGCGCGGCAATATGGGCGCTGTCGCAACTGATGACGCCTGATGAATTTGACGCTCTCGCCCGGGCCGCGACAGAGCCCGATCCGGACGTTCGCGCAGAATGGATCAGGGACTGAGATCTTCGAGATTGGACTTGGCATCCGCCGCGATCGCGCCGGTGGCAGTTTTCAGCGCCGCTTGAAAATCGCGGCGCGCGCCGCCTATGTCCCCCAATTGGCGCCTGAGCAACCCCCGCTCGACCAGGGCATTGCCGTCGTCCGGCTTGATCTTCAGCGCGGCTTCAATGTCGAGGCGCGCCTCATGATAGCTTTTCAACGCCCGCCGCGCGCTGGCGCGCAACACCAGCAGATCCGCGCGGCGCGGCGACATTTGCAAGGCGGCGTTGAGGTCCAACACCACCTCATGCCAGTTCCGCCGCATGGCATGGGCGCGCGCCAGATCGGCGAACAGGTCGGGATCGCCCGGCGATAGCGCCAGGGAGCCGGAGAAGCTTTGCACCGCGCGGGCGCCATCGCCCGCCATCAGCCAGGCATTGCCCGCCTGGTTGAACAGCGCGACCCTAAATTCCACCTCCAGCTTGGCGGGACTGCTGGCGGCCCGGTCGAGCCTTTTGCCGGCATCGCCATAGCGTTTGAGATTGAACAGAGCGGTGGCGGCGCAATGTTCCGCGGGAACGCCGCCGCCCGCCCGCGCCCAGCCTTCGGCATCGGCGAGCGCGGCCTGCGGATTGGCGCCGGTGCCGGCCATGCAACGGCGATAATGCGCGGCATCGGAATCCGCCGCGACGGCCGCCGCCGGGAGCAACAGGCACAGGCCGGCCACTGCTGCATGCCGCAAAAACGGGTTCGCAAGCCTCATGCAGAACAGTCTAGCAGCAATAAGGCCTTCGAATGGCAGGAAAAACTGCTAGGCTGCGGGCGAGGAAAAACGCTCATGTTCATCGCACGCATTATGGCCGCCGCCTTGCTGCTGGCCGTCTTTTTAACGGCCGCCGCGACAGCGCAGCCCGGCGATTTGCCGCAATTGGGTCCGCGCGCCGCACCGACCCAGCATGTTCAGACAGACAGCCTGCCCAGCCTGAATATGACTCCCGATTTCGATGCGGTACGGGCCACCGACCGCTATTTATCCCGGATCAGCGGCGAAGCGCGTGCCCGCTCCGACGCCTATTTCGAGGGCGGCTACTGGTTGCAGTTGACCGACCTGCTGTATGCCCTGGCGGTGGCGGGCCTGCTGTTATGGACCGGTGCTTCGGCGCGCATCCAGGATTGGGCGCAAGCCCGCACCCTCAGCCGCAGCTATCAGGTGATGCTCTACGCCGCCGCCTATGTCGTCATCACCATGGCGGCGACTTTTCCGCTGACCCTGTATGAAGGATTTTTCCGCGAGCATCGCTACGGCCTGTCCACCCAGAATTTCTGGCAATGGCTGGGCGATTTCGGAATTCAATTCGCCCTCACCTTCACCGCCTCGGTGCTGCTGCTGCCGATCCTTTATATGGCGATCCGCCGGGCGCGGGATTTGTGGTGGCTGTGGGCGGCGGGTTTGGTCATCGCCTTTCAGATCCTGACTGTCGTAATCTGGCCGGTTTTTATTTCTCCCTTGTTCAATCACTATTCCCCCCTGCCCGACAGCCCGCTCAAAACCAAGATCCTGGAGTTGGCCCGCGCCAACGACGTGCCGGTCGACAATGTCTGGCTGGTCGATGCCTCGCGCCAATCCAACCGGGTTTCCGCCAATGTTTCCGGCTTTCTGGGAACGGCGCGCATTTCCCTCAACGACAATCTGCTGAATCGCGGCACCCCGGACGAAGTTCTGGCGGTGATGGGCCATGAGATCGCCCATTACGCGATGGACCATACCACGCGCCTGATCCTGCTGAGCGGGCTGGTGATCCTGATCGGGTTCATCTTCATCCATTGGGGCTTTGTCCTGGCCTGCGATCTGTTCGGCGGACAATGGCAGGTCCGCAAAGTCAGCGAGGCGGCGGGGCTGCCGCTGATCGTGGCGCTGGCCTCCATCTTCCTGTTCCTGGCCACGCCGCTGACCAATTCCATCGTGCGGGTGGTGGAGTACCAGGCCGATATTTTCGGTCTCAACGCCGTGCGCAAGCCGGATGCCTTTGCCACCGTGATGCTGAAACTTTCCACTTATCGCAAGCTGGAACCCGGCCGGTGGGAGGAAATCATCTTCTATGACCATCCATCGGGGCGCACCCGCATTGCCGCGGCGATGCGCTGGAAGAAGGAGCATATCGGCGATTTGGACCTGCGCGAGAGCGCGACGATACCCTGATGGATCTGAAAGCGCTTCATCAGCAGGCGGTCCATGCGCTGCAATCGGGTGACCTTGCCAGGGCAGACTCGGCGATCGGCCAATTGCTCGCCCTCCAGCCCGGCCACCCGCTGGTCAACTATCTTCTGGGCGCCTTGCGCATCCGTCAGGGGCGCAGCGCCGAGGCGATGGCACCTTTGGAAGCGGCGCACCGCGCCAAGCCCGACAATGTCTCGGTGTTGCTGCATCTGGGCAATGCCCTGCAGGACTTGAAGCGATTCGAGGACGCGCTGGCACGCTATGACAGCGCGCTGGCGTTGAAACCGGATTTCGCCGATGCCCTGAACAATCGCGGCAACGCGCTTGGCGCGCTGAAGCAATTCGACGCGGCGCTGGCCAGTTTCGACGCGGCGCTGGCAATCGATCCAAACGATGCGGGTGTCTGGTACAATCGCGGCAGCCTGTTGCAGAAAATGGGCCGTTATGAAGAGGCGGTTGCCTGTTTCGACCGGACACTGGCCATCGCTCCGGGCCATGCCGAGGCGCACAGCAACAAGGGCAGCGCCCTGGTCGAGTTGCGCCAGCCCGCCCAGGGCCTGACCTGCCTGGAACGGGCGATGGCCCTGCAACCCGGCAATCCGGCTTTCCGGATGAACCGGGCTTCGGCGCTGTCGCAGCTCGACCGTTTCGGCGAAGCGCTGGAAGAGTATGACCGGGTGAGCGCCCTGGCGCCCGATTTCCCCCGCATGTTCGGCCAGATCGCGCTGACCGCGCTTTATGAATGCGCCTGGGCGCGCATGGCGCAGATCGGGGCGGAGTTGCCCGCACGCGTGTGCGCCGCGGAAGCCGGCATCGATCCCTGGACCTTGATCAGCTATGGCTGCGACAACAGCCTGCTGCAGGAATGTGCCCGCAACGTGATCCGCGAGGCGCTGCCGGAGCCGCTGCCGCCCTTGTGGAAGGGCGAACGCTATGGCCATGACCGCATCCGGCTGGCCTATGTCTCGGCGGATTTTCGCGACCATCCGGTGGGGTTCCAGTTGGTCGAATTGCTGGAGCGGCATGATCGCTCCCGCTTCGAGGTGATCGGCATTTCGTCCGGCCGGGATGATGGCGGCGGCACCCGCGCCCGCATCATCGCGGCTTGCGACCAGTTTCACGACATGGGTCAGACCAGCGACCAGGAGGTGGCGGAAAAAATTCGCGCCCTGGAAGTCGATATCGCGGTGGATTTGAGCGGACACACCCACGGCACAAGGATCGGGTCTTTCGAACGGCGGCCCGCGCCGGTGCAGGCGGCGTGGCTGGGCTTTCCCGGTACCGGCGGCGCGCGGGAGATGGATTTCATCATCGGCGACAGGATCGTCACACCGGAGGAACACCAGCCTTTCTACGATGAAAAGATATTCCCCCTGCCCGGCAGTTTTTTTCCCGCCGCCGGAAGCAGCGAGATCGGCAAGCCGCCCAGCCGCGCCGAGGCCGGACTGCCGGAAGATGCCTTCGTTTTCTGCTGCTTCAACCGCAACTGGAAAATTTCGCAACCCCTGTTCGATCTTTGGCTGAGACTGCTCGGTCAGGTGCCCGGCAGTGTGTTGTGGCTGCGCGAATATACGCCCGGTTCCAATGACAATCTTTTGCGCTGGGCGCAAAAGAGCGGCATCGACACAAAGCGGTTGATTTTTGCCCAGCGCGCGCCGCTGGAGGAGCATTTGGCCCGGCATGCCTTGGCCGATCTCTTCCTCGATACCCAGCCCTATGGCGCCCATGCCACCGCCGCCGACGCCCTGCGGGC
>CBHTTW010000125.1:0-7336 GCA_966096025.1 uncultured Alphaproteobacteria bacterium
CCGATCATCATCGCCAGCCCCGCAAGCGCAAAGAAGGCGCGGAACATGCGCCATTCCAAAGGACCGAAGGCGAAATGGGCAAAGGACGGCGCGGCCGCCTGCGTGCCCAGCGCCAACTGCATGACCGAAACGAACATCATGGCATAGAGCAACAAGGCCGCCACCAGATAGGCGATGGCCATCAGCAAGGCCGGAAGCGTTGCCGCCGCATTGCCGCCGGCCAGGGAATCGATGAGGCTGTTGAAGAGGCGGTAGAGCGTGAAATATTTGGCGATGGTGAGCAGAACCATCGGCATCCAGACCAAGCCGATCACGGCGCCCAGATGCTCCACCAGAAACCTGTAAGCATCCCGAATGGTCGCAGCGACCGGAACGCGCCGTATCAAGATACTACTGCCCTTCCTGGCCGGCCTTAAAACTCATCAAAGGGACGCAGATCGTCGAACACCGGCGCCTGGGGGGCGGTGGCATCGCGCCAAAGCCCCAAGGCCCAGGCGGTGACGGCCGCCGCGACGGGAAGCTTGGCGATCCCGGCCAAGGGTTCAGTCACCAACGCCAGATGCCGGCGAGGCACAAAGACGGCAATGCTGACCGCCGCGGCAGCCAGCAGGCCCGCTCCCAGCGCCAGTCTTGTGTAATTGATTCCCTTGTTTCCTTCGGCCATCGCTCTAAGTCCCTTGCGCAATCCTTATATAGGCGGCGGCTCTGCGGCCGTCATCCCTGCCGGCAATCCATCCCGAAATCTTTCGCGCGAGACGGGACTTCCGGCATCTGTCGCATTGTCGCACCGTTACCACGACAAAAGCGTTAAAGCGGCACAAAATTAAGGCGGGGGCAAAAAGCAACAAAGCCCGCCATCCGAGGATGGCGGGCTTCGTTAATTCGAAGATTAACGCGATTACGGCGTCGGAGCGGCACCGGTCGTGGTGGCCGGCGCGAAGGTGGTGGGCTGGCCGCCGCGATCACCGCTCTGATTGGTGACCACAATGGCAACCGCCGCGAGAATACCGGCGCTGACACCAGCGATAAGCAGCGTGCCGGTGCCGATCTGGGCCGTCTTGATGCCAGCCGGCTTACCGGGCGCGAGCGCACCGTCAGCGGCGAAAGCCGACGAACCAATCATCGTCGCCACCGTAACAGCGGCAACAACAGTCTTAAAACCAAACATAGGCTTCCCCCGGTTATCTAATGGCGGGCAACTTGTCCCAAGCCTTAGGCCAAGTCAACCGGGCTTTCCCAATTCCTTTTTGACTGTTGCCAAAAGGCTTTACCTCAGGGGCACGGGCTGCTTTCAACAGTGCCAAATCGACCCAGGATTGCGCATTATTGCGCGGTATTGCTGCAATCGCGAAATGTCAATTATATGAGGCTTTTAGAGCTTTTCGGCACGGGGGCGGTTTGCGGGCCGCGTCCCCGGCCTGCTAAAGCCAGGGCATGGCGGCACAGCTGCATATCATTGGCGGCGGACTGGCAGGGTCCGAGGCAGCCTGGCAGGCGGCCGAATCGGGCGTGGCCGTAACGCTGCACGAAATGCGCCCCCTCAAGGGCACCGAAGCCCATCAGACCGATTCGCTGGCTGAGCTGGTCTGTTCCAATTCCTTCCGCTCAGACGATGCCGCCAACAATGCGGTGGGGCTGCTGCATGAAGAGATGCGCCGTGCCGGATCGCTGATCATGCGGGCCGCCGATGCCTGCAAACTGCCGGCCGGCGGCGCCCTGGCGGTGGATCGGCATGGCTTTTCCGCGGCCGTGAGCAAAGCGCTGGAAAGCCATCCCCGCGTCAAACTGGCCCGGGAAGAGATCACCGATCTGCCCGCCGCCGATTGGGGCAGCGTGATCGTCGCCACCGGGCCTTTGACTTCCGCCAGCCTGGGCGCCGCAATCGGGGCCGCGACCGGTCAAGACCAACTGGCCTTCTTTGACGCCATCGCGCCCATCGTGCACCGCGAATCGATCAATTTCGACATTGCCTGGTTTCAGTCGCGCTACGACAAGGAGGGCCCCGGCGGCGGCGTGGCCGACTATGTCAATCTGCCCCTGGACCAGGAGCAGTATAAAGATTTCGTCGCCGCCCTGCTGGCGGGCGAGAAAACCGACTTCAAGCAGTGGGAAAGATCCACGCCCTATTTCGAAGCTTGCCTGCCGATAGAAGTGATGGCGGCACGCGGCGAGCAAACCCTGGCCTTCGGGCCGATGAAGCCGGTGGGATTGCAGGATCCGCGCAGCAATCAGCGGCCCCATGCCGTGGTGCAATTGCGCCAGGACAATGCGCTGGGCACGCTGTGGAACATGGTCGGCTTTCAAACCAAGCTGAAGCATGCAGAGCAGGTGCGAATCTTCCGCACCATCCCGGGATTGGAAAATGCGCAATTCGCCCGCCTGGGCGGGCTGCACCGCAACACCTTCATCAATTCTCCGCGCCTGCTCGATGCCCAGTTGCGGCTGAAATCGCGCCCCCATCTGCGCTTTGCCGGCCAGATCCCCGGGGTGGAAGGCTATGTCGAAAGCGCCGCCATCGGCCTGCTGGCCGGACGCTTCGCGGCGCAGGAACTGCAAGGAATTGCTGTCCAATCCCCGCCCGCGACCACCGCCCTGGGGGCGCTTTTGTCCCATATCACCGGCGGCGCCGATGCAAGGACTTTTCAGCCGATGAATGTCAATTTCGGCCTGTTTCCGGAATTCCCCAAAAGCGCTAAAATCCGCGGCAAGGATCGCAAGCAGGCGATGAGCGCGCGCGCCTTGCAGGACCTTTCGCACTGGCTGGACGGCGCGCGCACCCACGGCGCCGCCGCCGAATAATCTGGACGAAACCCGGTCCGGTTCCGTACGTTTCCTCACAGAGCATTTTTGACGGGTTCATCAATGGATATTCCTCTCGAGCTTTCCTTCCACAACATCGACTCTTCCGACGCACTCAAGGACGCGGTGAATCAGCATCTCGCCAAGCTGGAGCAGTTGCACGATCACATCATCGGCTGCCGGGTGGTGATCGAAATGCCGCACAAGAGCCAGAAAGCCAGCGGCAACCCGCCCGACGTGCATATCGTGCTGCGGGTGCCGGGCAAGGAAATCGTTGTCAGCAAGGAACTGGCGCATAACGGCCATAAGAAGGCCGCCACCGACGCCTATGCCGTGCTGGACAATGCTTTTGCGGTGGCGGCCAGCCAGCTCAAAGCCTATCGCCGCATCAGCCATGGCGATGTGAAAAGCAAAAGCGGCGACCGCGCCTAAAGCCGCCGTCTCATCGCCGCGCTGAGCAACGCCATTTGTCTTCGATGAATTGGCACGTCCTTGCCGGTGGCAAGCTTGCGCAGATAGACCGGCACCAGGGCGGCGGGCAGCAGGGCCGCCAGCGCGGCGCCGGGTTTGCGCAGTTGCCGCGCCGCCAAAAAAGCGTCCCGCGCCCTCAACGCAACCTGGCGCACCGCAGCCTCCAGGCGCGGATCGTTTCTTTCCAAATGAAAGAACGCCTCCGGCGTAAGCTCCAGCGCCGCGAGCAGATCCAGCGGCAAATACAGCTTATGGCGGCCGCTATGGAACGGCAGCGCACGCAGCAATCCGGTCAGGCCATAGGCCTGGCCGGCGTCGTGCAGCCCCTGCTCCACATCGGGCGCGGGATCGCCGGCCAAAATTTTGGCGGCCAGCCGCATCACCGCGCCGCTGGTGGACGCGACATGGCGTTCCAGCGCGGCGAAGTCGGCCAGATGATCGGGAGAGGAATCAAAGGTGCGCGCCGCGATCAGCGCTTCGAACTCCGCCAAAGTCAGCGGGCGCTCCGCGAACAGTGCCACCAGCCCGCGCGCAACATCGTGATTGCGCGCCTGGCCTTTGGACGCCGCCAGGACGGTTTCGCGCCACCATTCCAGGCGGATCTCGCCCAGCATCGGCTCGCGCACATTCTCCGCAACCCGCGCCACCTCGGCATGGAAGGCATAAAAAGCGAACAGATAGGGGCGCTGCCCAGCCGGCGCGAACAAAGTCGCGAAATAGCGGTCGGGATCGGCGGCACGCACCGCGGCGGCAAGGCGATTGGCTAGGGCGGCGTCCATCAAAAAAAGAACCGCCGATTTGCACCGGCGGTTCCCTGATTCTTTTCTACAGATCGATCAATAAAGGTGTCCCGCCGCCACCATGCTGAACAGCATGGGCACCGACAAAAGGGTGTTGATGCGGGAAAACATCATCGCGGCCTTGCCCGCGGCGGCCTTGTCGGCCGCCGCCAGGTCAGGATATTTGCCGCCGATATTCAGCGCCTTTTGCTGGTTGGGCCAGATCACGAACCAGACATTGAACCACATGATGGTGCCCAGCCACATGCCGATGCCGATGGCGAGATATTTCGGAACCACCGGCCAGCCCGCCGCGCCGTCGCTGAAGTCCAGCGTATAGGCTTCCAGCAGATAGTTGTTGCGCAGCGCCAGGATGATGCCCAGCACGAGGGTGGCCATGGCGGCCCAGCGGAACCAGAACAGGGCCGCCGGCGCGATATAGCCGCTGACGCCTTTTTTCAATTCGTCGGGCACCTTGGGCATGGTGGGGATCTGCACGAAGTTGAAATACCACAACAACCCGATCCACATCACGCCGGCGACGACATGCAGCCAGCGCAGCACGAACAGCTCGAAGGCCAGGCCGTCATAGCCCTGGGTGGAGCAATAAACACCGATCAAAAGAATCGCGAGCACGAAGCTGGCGATCACCACATTGCGAAGATTGCCCAAAAAGGCGGCCATGTTTCCCCTCCCCTCAGATTCGAAGCAGGAACATTAACTCAGCCAAGCGGCCTTGTCGCGTCTAGATCACGAGTTTGCGGGGACGCGCCGCGTTCAGCCAGGTGATCACGATCAAGCGGGTGACAAACACCGAGGTGAAGAACGAGGTGATGATGCCCACGCCCAGCGCCACCGCGAAGCCTTTGACCGGACCGGTGCCCAATTGGAACAGGATCAGGGCCGCGATCAGGTGGGTGGCGTTGGCGTCGATAATGGTGTCCCGGGCGCGCTGGAAGCCGCTATCGATGGATGCCAGCATGGTGCGCCCATTGCGCTGCTCCTCGCGGATGCGCTCATAGATCAAGACGTTGGCGTCCACCGCCATGCCCATGGTGAGGACGATGCCGGCGATGCCCGGCAAGGTGAGCGTGGCGCCGAAGGCGGTCAAAGTCGCCAGCAGCAGGATCACGTTCAAGGTCAGCGCCACATTGGCGAACAGTCCGAACAGGCCGTAGCGCAGGACCATGAACAACGCCACCAGGCCAAGCCCCGCAGCGGCGGCTATGCGGCCGGCGGTGATCGAATCCGCGCCCAGCTCGGCGCCGACGCTGCGCTCTTCCAGCGGCGTCAGGGGCGCGGGCAGCGCACCGGCGCGCAGCAGGATTGCCAGTTCGTTGGCGCTTTGGGCGGTAAAACTGCCGGTGATGACGCCGGAGCCGCCCAGGATGGCGCTCTGAATAACCGGCGCGGTGATCACCTGTTTGTCGAGCACGATGGCAAATTGGTGCTGGATATTCTGCCTGGTGACGTCGGCGAACTGACGCGCGCCCACACTGTCGAAGCGGAAGTTCACCACCGCCTGGCCGGTCTGCGGATCAAAACCCTGGCTGGCATCGGTGAGCCGGTCGCCCGCCACCATCACCCGGCGATAGACCACGATCTTGCCCGCCGGAATATTCTTGTTCTGGCTTTGCAGATCCAGGATTTCCGACCCGATCGGCGGAATGCTGGACTGCGGATTGGCCTGTTCATTGACCAGCTGGAAGGTCATTTTGGCGGTCTTGCCCAGCATGGTCTTGAGCTGGCCGGGGTCCTGCAGGCCCGGCACCTGCACCAGGATGCGGTCGTCGCCCGAACGTTCGATGGTGGGTTCGCGGGTGCCCATGGCGTCGATGCGGCGGCGCACCACCTCGATCGACTGGTCCATGATCTGCTGGCGGATCTGCGTCCGATAGGCGTCGCTCACATGCAGGTTGAAGACGCCGTCGCCCGGCTCGGACATGTCATACTGCTTGCCGCCGAAGGCCAAAGCCGTGCTGCTCATGCTGGGATTGAGGCCTTGCAGCAGGGTGCGGGCCTCAGCCAGGCGCGCGGGATCGGTGACCTGCACCGACACGGTATCGTTGCGCGTCGGCAGGAATTTCATCGGAATGCGGGCCTTGCGCAATCCGGCGCGGATGTCGCCCACCAGATTTTCCTCGCGGTCGCGCATCACCTGGTCGAAGTCGACGCCGAGCAGCAGATAGGAACCGCCCTGCAGGTCCAGGCCCAGATTGACCGCCTGGTTGGGCAAAAAGCCCGGAATCTTGGCGCGCACCTGCTGCGGCAAGGCATTGGGCAGCGCCCACAACAGGCCGCACACCACGACGATCAGCGTAAAGAGGCGCGTCCAGATAGAAACCTGCAGCACGGACTATTCCTTGGCGCTCTTTGTGTCGCCGTTCTTGTCGGCATCCTTGGCGCGCACATCGGACAAAGTCGCCTTGATCACCCGCACCTGCACATTGTCGGCGATCTCGATCAGGATTTCCGGGTCATCGGCATTGGAGGATTTGACCACCTTGCCCAGGATGCCGCCGGCGGTCACCACGCTGTCGCCCCGGCGCAGATTGTCCACCATATTGCGCAACTGTTTCTGGCGCTGGCTTTGCGGCCGCCACAGAAGAAAGTAGAAGATCGCGATCATCGGCAACGCCAGAGTCAGCGTCTGGAACATCGGATCGTTCGGATTCATATTGCGGGGACTTTCATGCGAATGCGGGCGGACTATAGCGAGCCGGCCCTCCTTTGCAACCGTGGTAAATCAAGGGGTTAGCATGGCCAAACGGGACAAATCGCCAAACGATAAGCTGCTCTTGGCCAGGATCGCCGCCAGCGTGGATAGGATGGCGCCCCCCGCCATCGGCACCGGGCTGCCCGCCGGCGATGCTTTTGTATGGGAACCGGCGCAAGGCGGATTGATCGGCGTGCCGCATGTCGCCCATGTCGATCTGACTTTGCTCAAGGGGGTGGAGAGTCAGCGCGACACGTTGCTGGCCAATACCGAACGTTTTGCCAAAGGGCTTCCCGCCAACAATGCGCTGCTGTGGGGCGCGCGCGGCATGGGCAAGTCCAGCCTGGTCAAGGCGGTGCATGAGGAAGTCAACCGCGCCCGCAAGGGCAAGGCCAATGTTGAAAAAAGGCTGGTGCTGATCGAGATCCACCGCGAGGACATCGACAGCCTGCCGGTCCTGCTGCGCATCCTGCGCGCCACCAAGCGGCGCATCCTGCTGTTCTGCGACGATCTGAGCTTCGACAAGGACGATACCAGCTACAAGTCGCTCAAGGCGGCGCTGGAAGGCGGC
>CBHTTW010000126.1:0-7310 GCA_966096025.1 uncultured Alphaproteobacteria bacterium
TGGCGGCCTTGCTTCGTTTCGCCATGACGGCTCCCTCGCGAAGCGGCGCAGTATAGGCAGCAAAAAGGCCAAGGAAAGAGCAGTCTTAACCGGAATTGGGGGTCATCAACCAATTGTTAAGCACCGAAAAGCTAGATTTCCGGGGCCAAGAAATGGCGCTGCGATCGAAGAAATCCGATGAAAGTAGAACGCAACACCCCCTTACGCTCCACCCGCTCGGTGGCCCAGGCCGCCTATGCCCGCCGGGTCGAAGGTACCGCCAGCGCCAGCCTGGAAGGGGTCGCACCGGCCGCCTCGGTCCTGGGCATCCCCGAATCCGAATTCACCCCCAAGGTCCGTGACGCCATCATGGGCCTGATGAGCGAAGTGGATACGCTTCGCCGCGAGCTGAACCAGACCCGCGCCCGCCTGGACGAAGCGGAAAAGACCGCCGACCAGGACAGCATGCTGCCCCTGCTCAACCGCCGCGCCTTTGTGCGCGAGCTGACGCGCCATATCTCTCTCGCCGGCCGCTACAACACGCCGACCTCGCTGATTTATTTCGATCTCAATCGCATGAAGCAGACCAACGACACGCTGGGCCATGCCGCGGGCGATGCCGTGCTGGCGCATTTCGCCGAGGTCCTGACGGCGCATGTGCGCGACAGCGATTGCGTGGGCCGGTTGGGCGGCGATGAATTCGGCGTGCTGCTGAGCCACGCCAATCAGGAACGGGCGCTCAAGAAAGCCGACGACTTGGCCAAGAAGCTGGAAGCCTCGCCCACCAAGTGGAACGGCAATGTCATCCCGGTGAGCTTTGCTTATGGCGCGTTTGAACTGAAATCCGGCGACAATCCCGATATCGCCATGGCCCGCGCCGACCAGGCGATGTATGAGCATAAGCGGGCGTCAAAGAACGCCGCGGAATAAGCTGCTATACTTCTCTCATGATCGAAGAAGTGCGGGAATTTCTCGGCCTGTTTGAAGGCGAGCCCAAAGAACCCGAAAAACGTCTGCGGGCACTGGCGCTAGCACTGGACAAGCTGTCTTGCGCCTACCATCAAACTCAGCGGATTTATTCGGACTCGCTTGTCGAGCCACCCAGGAATGGCCGCGATGACGCATCGCTGATCTCAAAATACTTTCCCGATTTCGGTTGGTACCCAATCAGCGCCCCCCTGGCGAGTGATACACAAAAGCCAATGATGGCTGACGCCCTCAATGATCTTAGTGACATTCGGCAGGATTTACTCGAAGTGCTTTGGCGTTGGAATAATGTCGGGGAAGCCGACTCCGTAGATTCATTTTTCTTCAGCTACGAGACACACTGGGGCAAATTTCATCTGCCCGGCCTTCGGCTTTATGTCAGTGCCAAGTTGCTAGGCGACTAACCGAGCAGCCCGGCGCGAGGATTTTTGGCCGATGAGCAGGAGGCCGCGCGGAGCGTACCCAGCGTACGTGAGCACGGCCGACGCACTCAGCGGCCAAAAAGACCGCGCCCCTAGGCCATTGCGCGCTTGAGGTTTTCGTCGACCTTGTCGAGGAAACCTTCGGTCGTCAGCCATTTTTGATCCGGGCCGACGAGAAGCGCCAAATCCTTGGTCATGAAACCCTGCTCGACGGTATCGACGCAGACCTTTTCCATGGTGGCGGCGAATTTGGCCAGCTTTTCGTTATTGTCCAGCTTGGCGCGATGGCTGAAGCCGCGGGTCCAGGCAAAGATCGAGGCGATGGAATTGGTTGAGGTCGACTTGCCCTTCTGATGTTCGCGGTAATGGCGGGTCACCGTGCCATGGGCGGCTTCGGCTTCCACCGTCTTGCCGTCGGGGGTGAACAGCACGCTGGTCATCAGGCCCAATGAACCAAAGCCCTGCGCCACGGTGTCGGACTGCACGTCGCCGTCGTAATTCTTGCAGGCCCAGACATAGCCGCCGCTCCACTTCAGCGCGCTCGCCACCATGTCGTCGATCAGGCGATGTTCATAGACAATGCCGGCGGCATCGAACTTGGACTTGAATTCGGACTCGTAAATCTCCTGGAACAGATCCTTGAAGCGGCCGTCATAGGCTTTGAGGATGGTGTTCTTGGTCGACAGATAGACCGGGTATTTACGCGCCAGACCGTAATTCAGCGAAGCGCGGGCGAATTCCTTGATCGATTCATCCAGATTGTACATCGCCATGGCGACACCGCCGCCCGGCGCCTTGAACACTTCATGTTCGATGGTCTTGCCGTCTTCGCCGACGAACTTGATGGTCAGGGTGCCTTTGCCGGGGAAGACGAAATCGGTGGCGCGATACTGATCGCCAAAGGCATGACGGCCGACCACGATGGGCTGGGTCCAGCCGGGCACCAGGCGCGGCACATTCTTGCAAATGATGGGCTCGCGGAAGATCACCCCGCCCAGAATGTTGCGGATGGTGCCGTTGGGCGACTTCCACATCTTCTTGAGCTTGAATTCCTCGACCCGCGCCTCGTCTGGGGTGATGGTGGAGCATTTCACGCCCACGCCGTATTTCTTGATCGCCTCGGCGGCCTCGACCGTGACCTTGTCGTCGGTGGCGTCGCGATGCTCGATGGAAAGGTCGTAATAATGCAGGTCGACATCCAGATAGGGCAGGACCAGCTTCTTCTTGATCAGGTCCCAGATGATGCGGGTCATCTCATCCCCGTCCAGCTCGACGACCGGATTTGCGACCTTGATCTTTTCCATGGATAGAAGTCCTCGAAAATTGGGGCTGGAGGGGCTATAGGGCCTCGTTTAGCCCGCCCATAAAGGCCCGTCAAAGCGCAAAATGACCGCCCCCGCCGTCATCCTTTCCCACCCCCAGATGGGGGAAAATGTCGGGGCCGCCGCCCGGGCAATGAAGAATTTCGGCCTGTCGGAACTGATCCTGATCGCCCCCAAATTCGAATGGCCCAATGACCGGGCGCAAATCCTGGCCTCCGGCGCCGCCGATATCCTGAAAAGCGCCAAACTCTATCCCAGCGCCGCCGAAGCGCTGGCGCCATTCAATCTGGTGCTGGCCACCACGGCGCGCGACCGCGATATTTTGAAGGAAATCCACACGCCGGAAGCCGCCGCCCGGCGGCTGCGTGCCGCGTCCCAGGCAGGCGCACGCACGGCCATACTGTTCGGCGGCGAGCGCGCCGGGCTGGACAATGACGAAATGAGCCTGTGCGACGCGGTGATCACCATCCCGACAGCCGAATTCTCCTCCCTCAATCTGGGCCAGGCGGTGCTGCTCTTGGGCTATGAATGGCTGAAATCCGCCGATACCACCCCGGATGTGCGCACCCGCAGCACCATCGCGGTTCCCGCCACCCGCGCCGAACTGGTGGGGCTGTTCGAGCATCTGGAGCGCGAGCTGGATGCGGCGGAATTCTTCTTTCCCCCCGCCAAGCGCGAAACCATGATACGCAACGTCCGCGCCATGATCCTGCGGTCCGGCCTTAACGATCATGAGGCGCGCACCATCCGCGGCATGATCGTGGCGCTGGTGCGCAACAAGTATCGAGGCCAAAAAAGAGAGTAATGTCGTGAGCGCGGTCCCCTACATCGTTTTTGCCCTGGTGGCGGCAATCGCCGTTCTCTTTGCGGCAATTCCGCTGTTTCGCATCGAGAAGGCGAAGACGCGCTATTTGGCATTGGCGGCGGCGGTGCTTTTCATCATCGGCGTGGGCACCGGCACCTATTATCTGCTCGGCCGCCCGCACCTGGCGCAGCGCGAAGCCAGCGGCCTCAACACCCGCGAGGTCAACGGCCTGGTGCCTTTCCTGATCCAGCGCGTGCGGCAGTATCCGAATGACGCCCAAGCCTGGCGCTATCTGGGCGAGGCCTATATGGCGGCCCGGGATCCGCGCGATGCCGCCAAGGCCTTCGGCAAGGTGATCGAACTGAAGGGCCAAGGCGATGCCGCGCTGAACGCCGCTTATGGCGAGGCGCTGGTGGGCGCCAGCAACGGCGCGGTGCCGCCGGAAGCGGAAAAAGCTTTTGCTGCTGCATTGGCGATCGATCCCACCAGCGCGCCGGCGCGCTTTTATCTGGGCCTGGCCAAGGCGGAGCGCAAGGACAATCCCGGTGCCATTGCGCTGTGGCAGAGCCTGCTCGCCGACATTCCGGTGACCTCGCCGCTGCATCAGGTGTTGGTGGACCGGATCGCGATCCTGACATCGCAAGCCGCGGGGCAGATGCCAGGAGGGGGTGGCGCGCCAAATCCACGCGCCATGGTCGCCATGCTGGCGGCGCGGCTGAAAGCCGATCCCAATGACGCGCTGGGCTGGGTCAGGCTGATGCGCGCCTATACCGTGCTGGGAGAAACAGAAAAGGCCCAGCAGGCTCTTTCCGATGCCCGCAAGGCCTTTCCCGATAACAAGGACGCTCAGACCGCGTTCAACACCGCGGCCAAGGCCCTCAAACTTCAATAAGGCATTTTTCTTTTCGTATAGAGCCGATCTTCGTGCACGCGCTGCTCGTTTCCGGCAGGGCCCATGCGCCGGCCCTCATCGATTTCCTGGTTGCGGGTCGCGCCGGGCGGGCCGTCGCCCAGCCATTGCACCTTGTTGGCCTTGGCTGCGAGACGGATGCGTTCCAGGTTGGCTTCCAGGCGCTTGGAGGCCGGCAAAGCGGCGCGCTGTTGCGGCGTGATTCCGTCTCTGACCGCATCCCAGCCCAGATGTGACAGGCCATTGTCGCTGGGACCGGGTTCGGCAAAGGCCACGCCTTTCACCGACAGGATCTCTTCGCAGCTTTCCACCGAGCGACGGTTTTCCAGCTTGAAGCCCATGCTGATTTCGCCCTTGGGATTGTGCGGCCAGACATCGGCAACCCGCGAATATTCGGCGGTGCTGATGCCCCAGATATGCGCCGCGAAAGCCTGGCTGCCCGCGCCACGGCAACCTTCCAGGGCAAGCTGTTCCACGCCGGGCCAGGTCCATTTGTAGCGCGCGCCCGCAATCGCGATCTGGGCGGCTTCCGGCGATTCCATTTCGCAGATCAGGACGCCATGCGCGCCCGCCGCCAGCGCCTGGGCGATCTGCCACACATTGGCGCGCATCGAAGGACCGTCAAAACCCCAAGCCGGAATGGTGACAAACACCATGGGGGTGCGATGACCGGACGGCGTCGGCCCGCCATCCACCAGGCCCTGCATGAAATTGCGCAAGCCGTCGATGGAGAAGGAGTCATTCTCCATCTCGTAATTGATGGCGTCGCAATAGGTCTGGGACAGGCGCTTGCCTTCCTCATACGTGTCGGGCGCACCGGAGGCTCCGAATTCGGCATAGGCCACGACCTGATTGTCTTCCCACAACTCGATCGCCTTGTTGATGCGGCGCGGCTTGTAGTTGCGATCCACCGTGGGAACCAACGGCAAGGTGCGGGCCCAGTTCTTGTTGAAGCCATAGCCCTTGCTGGCATAGCCAATGTAATGCGGGCTATCCAACATGCTGCGGCCGGTGGCCTTGGGAACGCCGACGGGATAGCCGCCGCCGGGATTGCGAACGGGCTGGGCTATGGCCGTGGTGGCGGCCGCCGCCGCCACACCAGCGCCGAAAAGAAAATCGCGTTTCTTGATATCCATTTGCTTTCCCCGTGAGAGTTATTGTTGAGGAAAGCCTGTCACTTCGCGCAGCGTCTGTCAGCCAGATTCATGCGCTGCGCTGCAACACCAGAGTGTGGGTTTTTGCCTCAGACCACCGTGACCGAAAGCTCGCCCAACCGATCGATACGCGCCGTCATCCGGTCGCCGCGCTGCAGCGGAGCCACGCCCTCGGGCGTGCCGGTAAAGATAAGGTCCCCGGCCTTGATTTCAGCCTGGATGGAAAGATGGTGGATGATCTCTGAGACATTCCAGATCATCTGGGCCAGGTCCGAATCCTGTTTGGTGGTGCCGTTGACGGTGAGATGAATCCGGCCCTTGGCCGGATGCCCGACCTGGTCGACGGGATAGATGGCGCCGCAGGGCGCGCTATCCTCGAAGGACTTGCCGATTTCCCAGGGGAGCTTTTTTTCCTTCATGCGGTTCTGCAGATCGCGGCGGGTCATGTCCAGCCCGACGGCATAGCCATAGACATGGTCCAGTGCGCGTTCGACCGGGATGTCCATGCCGCCCGATTTCATCGCCACCACCAGCTCAATTTCGTGCTGATAATCCTTGGTCAAAGCCGGATAGGCGCAGTTTTCCCCGCTCTGCACGATCATGTCGCGATGCTTGGCGAAGAAGAAAGGCGGCTCGCGCTCGTCATTGCCCAACTCGCGGATATGGGCGAGGTAGTTGCGGCCCACACAATAGATGCGGCGCACGGGATAGAGCTGGGTGCTGCCATTGATGCGCAGAAAGACCGGATCGGGCGCGGGAAAAACAGGCTTCGTCGTGTCGTTTGTCATTTCACATCCACATTCTGGGCTGGGCGCTGCGGCGCAGCGCCAAGATTGCGCAAAATCTCTTCAAGCGCCAGCACGGCGCGCTCGACCGCCGCGCGGTCACGGCCCCGGATCACCAGCTGCGCGCCGAAAGGCTTCTGCGCACCTTCGCGGTAAAAAGGATAGGACCCGATCGCCACATCCCGATGGTCCTTCTGAAGCTGCGCCAGGCCTGGGGCGATGGTGCCTTCGGGGACATTGGCTTCAACCGTGACACTTGTCACCGTCGCGCCCCGCGGCAATTGCGGCGCGATCTGTTCCAGCATGGCCCGCATCACCATCGGCACACCCGCCAGCACATAGACATTGCCGATGTGAAATCCCGGCGCGCCGGATACCGGATTGGCCACCAAGGTGGCGCCGTGCGGAATGCGGGCCATGCGCTTGCGCATATCGTTGAACTCGCCGGGGGGATAGCGCGCTTCCAGCAGGGCATAGGCCTCGGGGTGATAGCCGATGCCCACCCCGAAAGCCGCCGCCACAGCGTCGGCCGTAATGTCGTCATGGGTGGGACCAATGCCGCCGGTGGTGAAGACAAAATCGTAAGCCGCGCGCAGGGCATTCAGGGCGGCGACTATCTCGGCCTCGACATCGCCCACCACCCGGGCTTCCTTGAGATCGATGCCCAGAGCCCCCAGGAACCGGGCGATGGTGTTGGTGTTGGTGTCCTGGGTCCGGCCCGACAGGATTTCATCGCCGATCACCAAAATTGCAGCAGTCTTAGGCATCAGGTTCCTGTTTGGTTTTGCCGTCGCGGCCCATTATATTGCCCAGACCATAATATTGAACCGGCCATGACCATCGTACCCCAGTCCGAGATTTTTGAAGCCGCCCGCAAGGCGCATTTCTCCATCACCCTGCATGAGGGGGGCGATTTCGAGGGCATGCGCCGGGCCGGCCGGCTGGC
>CBHTTW010000127.1:0-7293 GCA_966096025.1 uncultured Alphaproteobacteria bacterium
GCCGCTTTCAGCTGCGGCAGCAGCGACCAGATATCCTGCAGCCACACCGCATTGGTGGCGGTGCGGCCCTTGGCAGCGTTCACCACCGCGCCTTGTCCGCCCGCGATCCAGTCAGTGAGGTTGGTGCGGGTCTGGGCGAATGTTTCGGCATCGCGATGAAGGCCGAAGGACAGTTCATGCTCCGTCCAGCCGCGCCATACGGCATTGGCGTCCAGCGTGTACCAGCCGGTGCCGTTCATGCGGTTGATGGTGCCGGCGCCCGCGGTGAAGGCGCCCGGCAACGCCGCGGTGGCCACCCGTTGCTTGTCACCCAGATAGGCATAGTCGCCGACAATGATTTCCCAGGCGAAATCCCCGCCTTGGGCCGAGGTCAGTGACAGACCCTGGGCCAATTGGCTTTGCTGCACATTGTAGAGATTGTTGGAAAAAGTGCCGGCGGCGATGTTGTAATTGTAACCGCCGATATTGCTGTTGCCGGCATAGACCGGCGTGCCCGACGCATTGCTGAGATAGCTCCGCACGCCGGAATCGTTGTCTTGACGGAACAGGCTGGCGAGATAGGAAAGTTGCATGCCGTTGTCGAAGTCATAAGCCAGCTTCAATGTGCCGGTATCCTGGACCTGATGCTCCAATCCGGTATCGCCGACCACCACAATGGGCGCGCCCGCGCGGTTGAAGTCATTGAAAGCGCCGGTAAGCACTGTGCCAGCCGAACTGGTGGAGGCCGGTCGCGTCAGGGTGGCATAGCCCAAGGGCTGTCCGTGACTGTCCAGGTGATTGGCCGACAGCCGCCAACTGAAAGCGCCGTAGCGGTCGCCCGTGCCGCCGGCAAGCTGCCAGGTGCCGTAGCTGTTGTCGGTGCTGTATTTGCTGAAACTCTGGATCGCGCCCGTGATATCGGCATAAAGCTCGAACTTGTCCGGCATGCGGGTGGTGATGTTCACCGTCACGCCAGTGGAGTTGCCGGCATAGCGGGCGGCGAAGGGGCCGTACAGCACGTCAATGCGGCTGACATCCTGGGGCGCGGCGACGCCGAAATGGGGCGAGGCGGCGCTGTTGTTGTTGCCGATGGGCGAGTTGATCATGATCCCGTCGACAAAGATCAGGTTGCGTGCGGAAGCCCCAAGGCCCGAGGTGCGGGTGGCGATGGGGTCCTGGGTATCGCCGTAATGACGTTTGCGCACCACCAAAGACGGCGCGAATTTCAGCATGTCCTCGGTATTGACGGTGTTGATCTGTTCCTGCGCCTTGGCGGCGGTGACCTGGATGTCCGCCGCCGCAGGATCGGCATTCTGGGCGCGGTCGGCGGTGACGATGACATATTCCGGCTGGATGCCCCGTCCGATGGACTGGGCGAAAACGGGCGTGGCGGCGAACGGCAGCAATGCGAGAACAGATGATTGCGCCATCAGGCGCGAAAACTTTGACATGGGATTCCCCGAAAAACGAATGAGCGGCCGCTTAAGCGCGGCGGATGAAAAGTCTCAGGCGTTCAGGGGTGGGGCGCGCGGGGATTGCGGGGTAAATCGCGCCGCGACTTGTCCGGCATAATCGCGGTCGGTGGCGGCGGCAAAGGCGTGGAAGTCCGGCAGGATCAGCCCTGGCACATCCGGCACCGAGGCCAGATGCGGTGCCGCCGAGAAGGGGCAGATATCGTGATGGATGTTCTTTTCCGCCGGGGCCTTTTGGTCGTGATGGGCGGACGCTTCGACCGTGCAGATGGTCATGCCCTGCGCGGCGGGCATCCAGCCGGCCGGCACCAGGGCGCGCGCCACCAGGGCGATGAACGCCACATGCCGCGCGAAAAGGAAAAGCCTCTGCATGGGCGGTTTTTCGCTCCGCCCATGCCAAAGGTCAATGCGGCAGATGAGCGACCGGCAACCCGGAGGGACAATTAAATCGTAATACCGCCGTCGAGGATGAAATTCTGACCCGTGGCGAAGCTGGAATCGTCGCTGGCCAGCCACAACACCATGCTGGCCATCTCCTCGGCGGTGCCGATCCGGCCCAAAGGCTGGCGGGCGGTAAAGGCCTTGCGGGCGGCTTCATAGTCGCCGGTGTCGCGCAAGCGTTGCTGCAACGAAGGCGAGTCCACCGTGCCGGGGCAGAGCGAGTTGCAGCGGATACCCTTGGTGACGAAATCGGCGGCCACCGACTTGGTCAGGCCGATCACCGCCGCCTTGCTGGCGCCATAGATGCAGCGGTTGGGAATGCCTTTGATCGAGCCCGCCACCGAAGCGACATTGATGATCGAGCCGCCGCCGCCCTCGATCATGGCGGGCAGGAAGGCCTTGATCATCCGCGCCATGGCATAGACGTTGATCTCGAACGACTTCTGCCATTGGGCATCGTCATTCTCCAGGATGGTGCCGTTTTCGACAAAACCGGCGCAGTTGAACAACACGTCCAGCCTGCCGGTTTTTTTCGCCAGCGCCGTGATGGCGCTCGCATCGGTGACATCCAGTTGCACTTTTTCCCCAGCCAATCCGTCCATGCCCTTGAGGTCGCGGTCGGTGGCGATGACGCGCGCGCCTTGCGCGAGAAACAGTTCGGTGGTGGCGCGTCCGATGCCGGCCGCGGCGCCGGTGATCAGCGCGGTTTTACCTTCAAGTTTCCTGGACATGATTTTTCCTGACCAAAATGTCTAAGTGCGGCGTAAGCCTGGATGCGGGGGCCTTAATGGATGGCGAGGGTTGGCGCAAGTGCCATCGCCGTGGTCCATTTCGCGCCTGTTTGCGCCGCATATATCGCAGTGTGAAAGGCTTTTGGGGCAAGCCTTTGACGAAAGCCCAGGATTACGCTTTGCTGCTCTCACTAGGTGAGCCGCGCTCCGCCGGACGGGGTGCGGCGCTTGCATATAAAAAGCGTGGGTGAGGGAAAATGTCGGGCAGGATTCGCTATCTGTTGATCATGCTGATCTTTGTGGTCAGTGCGGTGGTCTATATCGACCGCAGCAATATCTCCATTGCCGGTACCTATCTCGCCGCCGATTACGGGATCGACAAGATCCAATTGGGCTGGGTGTTTTCCGCCTTTCTGCTGGGTTACGCCGCCTTCCAGATTCCCGCCGGCTGGCTTGTGGGCAAGCTGGGACCGCGCAAGACCCTGACCTATGGCCTGATCTGGTGGAGCGTGCTTTCCGTCGTCACCGCGCTGGTTCCACCCACCATGGGCGGCGCGCTCTGGGTGCTGATCGCGGTGCGCTTCATCCTGGGCATGGGCGAGGCGGTGGCTTATCCGTCGTCCAACCTGTTCATCGCCGCCTGGTTTCCCACCCATGAACGCGGCAAGGCCAATGGCTGGGTGTTCGGCGGCGTTGGCTTCGGTTCAGGCACCGCGCCGCCGCTGGTGGCGGCGATCATCGCCTTTTATGGCTGGCGTGAAGTGTTCTACATCTCCGCCGTCATCGGACTGGTGGTGGCCGCGATCTGGTACTGGGTGGCGCGCGACACGCCTGCGGAACATCCGCGCGTGACCGACGCGGAAAAAGCCCATATCAAGGCCGGCCAGCCGGTCAAGATCGAAGGCCCCATGCCGCCGGTGCCGTGGCGCAGGATTTTCACCAGCGTCGATGTCTGGGGCACCGCCCTGGCCTATATCGCCTTCGGCTATGTCGCCTTCATTTTCCACACCTGGTTCTTCATCTACCTGAAAGACGGGCGCGGACTGGACCTCAAGAGCAGCGCGCTGCTCGGCACGCTGCCCTTCATCGCGATGACGACGTGCTGCCTGCTGGGCGGGGTCATCAGCGATTGGCTGGTCAAGCATAAGGGGCAGTATTTCGGGCGCAGCCTGTTCGGCGCTTTCACGCTGTTCCTGTCCGCCGTCTTCCTGATTATCGGGAGCCATGCCGAGAACACCACGGTGGCGGTGCTGGTGCTGGCGGGCGGGGCCGGCGCGCTTTATCTGGGCCAGGCGACCTATTGGGCGGTGGCGGCGGATTTTGGCGGGCCTTTCACCGGCGTGATCTCGGGCCTGGTCAATATGGGCGGACAGATCGCGGGCGCGGCCACGGCCTCGCTGACGCCGTTGTTCGCGTCCTGGTATGGCTGGGAGACCGCCTTTTATATCGCGGCAGGTGTCTGCATCGTCTGCATGTTCCCCTGGTTCCTGGTCAATCCCGACCGCAGGCTGCATCCCGAAGAGCGGCCTTCTGCATGAAGCTGGCGATCCTGTGCTGCGTCTTGCTGCTGATGTCCGGCGGCGCGCAGGCACAGGATATTCGCCCCGGCGCTGATCTGCCGCCGGCGCCCGCCGAATTCGTCGCCTTTTTCACCGCCTATTGCCTGGAAAAATTTCCCGACGATGCGGCCCTGGTCTCGGCTGCGTCCGAGAGCAAGCTGGTGGCGCTGACGCAAGAGCAGACAAGGTTGTTTCTCAGGAACGACCCCGGGCAGGGCTGGCTGATCCAGGGCGAAAACGGCAGATATGTCCTGACGGACGAGGCGCCGCCTTATCATGCCTGCGCCGTGCGCCATGCCGTGTACACGCCTTTTTCGGTGACGCCTTTGAAAGACTTGGCCGACAAGTATGTCGCCGCCAAGGGCCACCGGCTGGTGGATGGAGAGTCCCTGCAGACCCCGATGGGCGAGGGTATCGTCAGCACTATGTCATCCCAAAATGAGGTGGACGAAAAAGGCGTGCCGACCGGCGAAGCCTTCATGCTCGCCGTGGTGAGCTATCCGGCGCAGACCCAGACGGACGGCAGCAAGTCCCAGCCCTTTTGGGAAATCCGCTTCGTGCGCCAGATATTCCGTACCGCGGCCTGAACTTGAGCGGCGCCTAAAGAGGCGTCAGGCCCGCAGCAGCGATCCCGGCCAGGGCGGCGATCTCGTCATTGTCTGAGGTATCGCCGGTGACGCCGACCGCGCCGATGGCAAGGCCATCGGGGCCTTTGACGATCACCCCGCCGGCCACGGGGATCAGGCCATTGGCGGCCAGATGTCCCAGCGAGGCGATGAAACTGGGCCGCTCGGCCGCCATTTCCCCGATGCGGCGGGAATTGACGCCCAGGGCCAGCGCGCCTGCCGCCTTGCCACGGGCGATATCCAGCCTGAGGAAGCTGGTGCCGTCCTGGCGCTGAAAAGCGATCACATGGCCCCCGCCATCCACCACCACGCAGGACAGCGGCTTCATGCCTGCCTCCCGGCCCTTGGCAAAGGTGGCGGCGATAATGGTGTTGGCCTTGTCCAGGCTGATGCGAAAATCGCTCATAAGGGCTCTCAATTTGAAATGGCGGGGCAGACTGACCGAAAAAGCGCAGCAGGGAAAGCGGCCTTCATGCTATCTCTCGCCGCATGGCGCGTAAGACCCAAATTGTCGTGGTCGGCGGCGGCGCGGGCGGGCTGGAGCTGGCGACCCGCCTGGGCGCCCATTTCGGGCGCGAGAAATTCGACATCATCCTGGTGGAGAAAAACCGCACCCATATCTGGAAGCCGCTTTTGCACGAAGTGGCGGCCGGATCGCTGGACGCCAATCTCGACGAGGTCGGCTATCGCAGCCATGGCTATGCCTGGGGCTACCGTTTTTTCTATGGCGTGATGGAAGGCGTCGATCGCGACAGCCGCCATGTGCTGATCGCGCCCATCCTGGATGAGGACGGGCGCGAGATCATGGGCCGTCACCGCATCCGCTATGACTATCTGGTGCTGGCGGTGGGTTCGGTGAGCAATGATTTCGGCACCAAGGGCGTGGCGCAGCATTGCATCTTCCTGGACAGCCGGCTGCAGGCCGACCGCTTCCGTTCCAAGCTGCTGGATCATTGCCTGAGGGTGTCGCGCACTTTGCAGGCCGACCCAAATGCCGATGCGCTGGTGCGGGTGGATATTGTCGGCGGCGGCGCCACCGGCGTGGAACTGGCCGCCGAGCTGTACAATGCGGCGTCGGAGCTGCGCCATTACGGCTTGGAAGTGTTCGACGAAAGCCGGTTGAAAGTGACGCTGATCGAAGCGGGGCCCCGCATCCTGCCCGCCTTGCCCGAGGATCTGGCAAAGGCGGCGCATCAGGAATTGGAAGCCTTGGGCGTGCGTGTCGTCACCGGCGAACAGGTGGTGGAAGCCACCACCGACGGCATGATCACCAAATCCGGCGAGTTGATCAAAGCCGATCTGCGGGTCTGGGCGGCCGGCGTTAAGGGGCCCGACATGCTGTCGAATCTGGGCCTGGAAAGCACGCGCGGCAACCAGCTGGTGGTGAAGCCGAGTTTGCAGACCACGCGCGACGACCGCATTTTCGCCATCGGCGATTGCGCCTATTTCGTGCCCGCGGGCGAAAAGCGCCCGGTGCCGCCGCGCGCCCAATCCGCGCATCAGATGGCGGCATGCGCTTTCCATAATATCCGCGCCATGATCAAGGGCGGTCGGCTCAAGCATTTCGTCTATCGCGATCACGGCTCGCTGGTGTCGCTCAGCCATTTTTCCACCGTGGGATCGCTGATGGGCAATCTGATCGGCGGGCGGATGGCGATCGAGGGCCGGCTGGCGCGCTTTGTCTATGTTTCGCTATACCGCATGCATCTGATCGCCATTCATGGCTGGCTCAAGGGCCTGGCACTGATCCTGGTGGGGCATGTCAACCACATCGTCCGGCCGAAATTGAAGCTCCATTGAGATGATGGCCTGGTTCGATCAAGCGGTGGGATTGCACGGCCAGGGCCGACTGGACGAGGCGGCGCGGCTTTATGAACAAGTCCTGGGGGCAAATCCCAACTTCATGAATGCCCGCCATATGCTGGGCGTGGTGCGCGCCCAGCAAAACCGCCATGCCGAAGCCCATGACCTGATTGCGCCGGTCGTTGCCGCCAATCCCAATGATGCCCTGGCCTTGGCGAATTTCGGCAATGTGCTGGCGGCGCTGGAACGGCAGGAGGAAGCGCTCGCCCATTACGACCGTTCGCTGGCGCTCAATCCCGGCTATGCCTCGGCCTGGTTTTTTCGCGGCAATGTCCTGCAATTGCTGCTGCGTTATGACCAGGCGCTGCAATCCTATGACCGCTTCCTCGCCCTTGTTCCGGGCAGCGCCGAGGCTTGGAACAATCGCGGCACCAGCTTGCAAAGCCTGGGACGGATTGAGGAGGCATTGGAATCCGTCCGCCGGGCCTTGAGCCTGGACCCGGGCATGGCCGAGGCGCAGCTCAATCGCGGATTCTGCCATTTGTTGATGCAGGATTTCGCCAATGGCCTGCCGCTCCTGGAATGGCGCAAGCGCATGCCCCAGCCAATGGAGGCGCGCAGCTATTCCCAGCCTTTGTGGAGCGGGGAGCAGGATATCAGCGGCAAGACGCTCTTCGCCTAT
>CBHTTW010000128.1:0-7288 GCA_966096025.1 uncultured Alphaproteobacteria bacterium
ATACCGCCTTCTTCTCGGTGCTGGAGCCGGGCCAGCATATCAAGGAACATTGGGGCTATTGGAAAGGCTTTGTGCGCTATCACCTGGGCGTTTTGATTCCCGGCAACAATCGCGACAACATGTGCTGGATTCGCATCAATCCCGACGCGCAAGCGCGCACCGGCGACCGCGCCGCCATCGCCCAAGGCGAAAAGTATCACTGGCATGACGGCGAAGCGGTGATGTTCGACGACACCTTCCTGCATGATGCCGCCAATGAGAGCGATTCGGTGCGGGTGGTGCTGTTTCTGGACGTGGCGCGTAAAATGCCCTGGCCCTTGGCGCTATTGAACCGCCTGTTCCTGTGGATCGCCCATCAGGACAAATCGGTGCGCGAAATTCGCCGGAATGCGACGATCCGCGCCACTTCCTAAATTGTCATGGCCCACCGGAGTGTGGGCCATCCAGGTGGGACCGCGCATATCTTGAAAGTACAGCGCTGCCGTCATCTGGATGGCCCGCATTTGCCGGCCATGACAATAGGAATCCGAAGATCAAAGCCGCTTAACTGACGTCACCGGGCCGGCGATTTTCTCGATCCGCGCCACCGCTTCCGCCAGAGGCTCGATCGCGACCGTCATGTGAAAAGCATTGGCGTGCAACAGGCGGCTGCCGTCCAGCATCACGCCCACATGGCCTTTCCAGAAGATCAAATCGCCGCGGCGTACGTCTGGAAGCGCGACAGCATCGCCCAAGGCTTTTTCCATCATGTCGGTGTCGCGCGGCGCGGCCTTTCCCACCGCCTGCAGCGCGGTCTGGATCAGGCCGGAGCAGTCCAGACCGGCGGCGGTCTTGCCGCCCCAAACGTAAGGCACATCCAGGAAACGCTCGGCAATGGCGGCAAAATCCCTTTGTGTTTCCGCCCCCAGATGCCGGCGATGCACAAAACCCGTACCGACATTCACATAGTCGCCGTCGCGTGTCAGAACCGGCACGGCGGCATTCATCGGCAACAGATCGCGCACCGGGGTTTTGAGATCGGCGGCGGAAAATACCGGCGCCATCAAGGCGCTCACCCGCGCCTGTGGCTCGAACGGCCTGGCAAGCGCTTCCTGGCGCACATAGCCGACATAGAGATCGTTCGCCGCCTGGCCCCAGGCCCAGCCTTGCGCGCTGTCATAGACGGTGAAGATTTCACCGAACAGCAATTCGCTGTCCTGGGCCGCATCGTCGCCGGGGCGGACACGCAGACTGGCGCGGCCAATGGCGACGGAGAACTTTTCACCCTCAACATAGCGCGGCGCATCCACCACGCCTTTGAGATGCGCCGCCGCCACATCGGGCCGGGCCGGTGTTAGCCTTTTATCGGCCATAACGCTCCTTCAGCAGCGCATAGATGGCGCGCGCGCCATTGGCCTCGCCGCCCAGGGGGCGGCCGGGCTTGGCGCGGTCGATCCAGGCCGGGATGTCCAGATGCGCCCAGCTTTTGGTCTTGACGACAAAACGGTTCAGGAACAGGGCGGCGGTGATCGCACCGGCATAATTGTAGGCCGGATTGTTGTTGAGATCGGCCACCCGGCTGGTGAGCGTATCTTCGTAGCCGCGCCACAAAGGCAGGCGCCAGAGCGGGTCCTGAACCGACGCGCCGATGCGCGTCAGATCGGCGGCAAGCTTTTCGTCATCGGTGAAAAAGGGCGGCAGCTCCATGCCGGTGGCGGCGCGGGCGGCGCCGGTCAAGGTGGCGATGTCGATCATCAGCTCCGGCTTTTGATCGTCGGCATCGGCCAGAGCGTCGGCCAGGATCAAGCGGCCTTCGGCATCGGTATTGCCGATCTCCACCGTCAGGCCCTTGCGGCTGGTGAAGACGTCGCCCGGACGCATCGCCGTTCCGGACACCGAATTTTCCACCGCCGGGATCAGCACCCGCAGACGCAGCTTGAGGCCCGCGCCCATCACCATGCCCGCCACCGCCAGGGCGCAAGCCGCGCCGCCCATGTCCTTTTTCATGGTCAGCATGGCGGCGGACGGCTTGAGATCATAGCCGCCGGTGTCAAAGCACACGCCCTTGCCGACCAAAGTCACGCGCGGCGCATTGGCCGCCCCCCAATTGAGTTCGATCAGGCGCGGCGCGCGATCCGAACCCTGGCCCACCGCCGCGATCAGGGGATAATTCTTCTTGAGCGCCGCGCCGCTCACCACTGTAACCTTGGCGCCATATCGCCTGGCCAGGGCGCGCGCGGCGCTTTCCAATTCGGCGGGCCCCAAATCGTTGGCCGGGGTGTTGATCAGATCGCGGGCGAAAAACAGATTCTGCGCGATGCGCGAGATTTCCTCGCCATCGACACCGGCGGGGGTGACCAGCCGCACCTTGCGTTCCGTTTTTTTCCTGTAGCGGTCGAAACCATAGCCGCCCATCAGCCAGGCCAGCGCCGCATTGGCGCCGCCGCAAAAATCCGGCACTTCGCCCAGCCGGTAGAGTCCGGCAGGCAATTTTTCCGCCGCCGCGGCCAGTGCAAAAGCATCGCGGCCATCCCCCAAACCCAGCACCCAGGTAGCGATGCCGCCCTTTGAGTCCGGAAGGGCGGCCAGCGCCCCCGCCGCACCGCCAAAGCCCGAGGCAATCACCGTTCCAGCGCGCCGCTGCCGCGCCAGCCAGGCCTTGGCATCCTTGGCCAATACGGCATGAAGCGGGATGGCGTGTTTGGCACTATTTGCCAGGCTGGGATGCATAAATCGCTCTTGGTTGAACTCTGGCGGTTGGACGTCAGGGACTCTATGAATCGGGGCCTCCAATCGCAAGGGAGCAAAGATGGCCCGCTATACCCTGATCGTCGGCACCCGCAACTGGTCGAGCTGGAGCCTGCGCCCCTATGTGGCCCTGAAGGCGGCCGGCGACCCCTTTGACGTGGTCGATATCCGCCTGCGCCAGACCGATGCGCCCACCACCCGCGAACAAATCCTCAAACATTCGCCGGCCGGAAAGGTGCCGGTGCTGAAGATAGAAGAAGCCGGCAAGGTCCTGACCGTATGGGACAGTCTGGCGATCTGCGAAACCGTGGCGGAACGCCATCCCGAGGCGCAGCTGTGGCCCAAAGATGCGGATGCGCGCGCCGTCGCGCGATCCTATGCCTGCGAAATGCATTCCGGCTTTCCGGATGTGCGCGATCAGCTGACCATGGACTTTGCCAGGCGGCAGGCCATGCCCGAGCTGCGCCCCGAAACCAAGACGCAGATAGATCGCATTCTCTTTTCATGGGATGGGGCGCTGGCGGCCTATAAGGGCGAATTTCTGTTCGGCAATCTGTCGGTGGCCGATTGCATGTATGCGCCGGTGGTATCGCGCTTTCTCACCTATGGCGTCGAAACGTCTCCAGCGGTGGGCGCCTATATGGACCGGGTGATGGCGCTTGCGGCCATGCAGGAATGGCGCAAAGCCTCGCAGGCGGAAGTCGACGCCGGCCTCGTCTAGAAATTGGGCTCGGTGCCCGATTTTTCCAACTCGCGGTAAAAACGCGCCGCGCCGGGATGCAGCGGCGCCGGAGGATTGGCGGCGGCGATGTCCAAGCCGATTTCATGCGCACTGGGATGGCTGGCGGCCAAGGCGCCCCGGTTGGCGGGATTGAACAGCGCTCTTGTGATGCCGTAGATCAGGGAATCCGGCTCGCTGTCCCGGGTCACCCAATAGGCGCGAGTCGACACGGTTTCGACCGCGCCCGTGCCGGGATAGGCGCCGGCCTGAATCACGGCGAGCGAAAGCTGCGGCACCATTTGAACCAGCCGGTCGCGGCCTTCGCCGTCGATCGGCACCAGACGGGCCTGGCCGTTTGCCAGCAGGTCGCGGATGGAATCCAGCGGCACGCCGGCCACGGCAAAATAGGCATCGATCTTGCCGCTCTTCAGCAGCTGGGCCCCGCTTTCAGCGGAAACCACCTCCCGCGCCCGCACCCGGTAAGCCGAGAGAACCGTCCGTGCGCGCAACACGGAAAAGCTGTTGGGCAATCCCATCAACACCCGTTTGCCGCGCAGGTCGCCCATCGATTGGATGGGAGATTTGGCCGACACGACCAGATGCGCCTCTTCCGAAAACAGCGCCGCGATCACCCTTAAACGACGCGCCGGACGGCGGAAGGCGCCCTTGCCCGCAACCGCGGCGGCAATGGCATCGCCGTCGGCAAAGCCGGAATCCACCAGACCTTGATCGACGGAACGCAGATTGTCGGTGGTGCCTTCGCTGGTACGGGCCGACAGGATCACTCCGGCAGGGCCGCAAACGGTCGCGGTATCGCAGCGGCCCACGCCCAAAGGATGGCTGATGACGCCCGCCATGGTCTGGCCGACGGGAAAATAGACTCCTTCGGTGGTGCCGGTGGCGATCTGGAAGGAAACCCGCACCGGTGCGGAATCGACCATGCCCAGATTGCCGCCTGTCAGCAGCGCGCCCATCACCAGCACGACAAAAGCGACAAGAGCGGCTATGGCCAGGAAGCGCTCGGACATGGCTTGCGAAATTAATCCTTTGTTTACGTCAACAGTGAGGCGTTAACAGGAAGTAAGGGATACGCAGCTGGCGATGCAGGCCGCAGGAGCAACGCGCGGCAAGTGACGACAGCATGATAACCGAGTCGGCACTGCTTCTATATGCGCGGATATACTTAAGGGTTTGTTGACTGGGGGGCTGGCACAGTCGCGGCAGCATTTCTTTGAAGGCTGCCCCCATGGCTGTTTCCGCGAACCGTAAAGCTCCTTTTGCTGCGCTGCTCATGTTGAGCGCCGTCGCCGTGCCCGCGCAGGCCGGGTGGTTCGACTTCGACTCCAAGACTGCCGCAAGGGCGGAGGCCAAGGCGAACACCAAGTCCGTTATTAAGGCGGACGACAAGACACCGGCAGCCGCCGCGGTCACCTTGGATGACAGCATTCAGCAGGCGCATTTGCTGCGCCTGGCCGGCGCCTATCCGGAAGCCATCAAGCATCTTTCCCAGCTGATGATGGTGGCGTCCGACGATCCGCGCGTGATCGCGGAATATGGCAAGACGCTGGCCTCGATGGGCCGCGCTTCCGATGCGGTGAACTTTTTGACCCGCGCCCAGCAATTGCAGCCGGGCGATTGGACGGTCTATTCGGCCTTGGGCGTGGCGTACGACCAGACCGGCGATCACGCCAACGCCCAGATCAATTACGAACAGGCTTTGAGGATCAAGCCGGAAGAGCCCAGCGTGCTCAGCAATTACGCGCTGTCGCGCATGCTGGCCAAGGATCCCGAGATGGCGCGCAGGCTTGCCGCCCGCGCCGAAAAGGCCGGCGGCGCCGGCGATGCCGTCATCAACCGCAATATCGCGATGGTGCGTTCCTTCGCGCCGGAAGCGTCCGCACCGCAGGTCGCGCAGGCGCCCGCGCCTGTTCCCCAGGCCGCGCCGCAGGCCCCGGTTGCCGTTGCAAGCCTTGCGCCTGTTCCCGCGTCTGCCCCAGTTGCCGCCGCCGCGCCGAAGGCGCCTGTTGCGGTTGCCGCCGCACAGCCGACTGTTTCCGCGCCTGCTCCCATTGCCGTCGCCGCGCCGAAGGCCCCTGTTGCCGTGGCCAGCGCGCAGCCGCCCGTGGCGCCTGTGGTGCAAAGCGACAATCGCGTGGTGATGCAGAAGGTGCCGGTGGATCCGTTGGCCGGCCCTGTCGCGCCCAAGCCGGTTACCGCGCCCGTGGTCGCCGGCAACGCGCCGCGTCCGTTGCAAACCAAGCCTGCCGGGCTGGTGCCTGCTCCGGTGAAGACCGCCGAGCTCAAGCCCGTTGAAGCGCCCGCAGCCAAGCCTGCGGCGGTGAAATCCGTCTCGGTCAAAGCCGTACCGGTCAAGTTCACGCAAGTTGCGCCGCTGACCGCCAGCAAGGTGACCGTCGCCGCCATCAAGATCGGCGAGCCTGCCGTTACGACCCCGGTGGCTGCCGCCAAGTCGGCCGCGCCCGCCTCGGTCGCGACCGCGGCGCCGCGTCCGTTGCAAACCGCGCCCGCCGCCGCGCCTGTAGCGACCGCCAAGGTGGCCTCGCCCGCAGCTCCTGTGGCTGTTGCCAAGACAGCGGCACCCGCGCCGGTAAAGGCCGCCGACGCCAAGCCCGAGCTCTCGCCGTTGACGGCCAACAAGGTCGCCATGCCGGTGTTCAAGATTGCCGAGCCTGTTGGTACGGCCGCTGCTCCCGTTGCCACCGCCAAAGCGACCGTGCCCGCGCCCGTGAAAGCGGCGGGGCCTGCCACCGCCTCCGTTACGGTGCAGATGGCCGCGCCGGCCCCCGCCAAGGCCGGCGACAAGCCGGAAGCCGCTCCCAAGGTTCTGGCCTCGGCCACCAAGCCCGCCGATGCCAAGCCGGTGGTCAAGACCGTGGGCCAGGCCAAGGACGCGATCCCCGGCCTGCGCCTCAGCGCCAACGCTTACTGAGCCAATATTCCATCAAAGCAAAAAGGCGCGGGTCGTTTCCCGCGCCTTTTTCTTTTGCCACTGAGTAACCGATGCCTCCTGGATGCGTATCCACCGCCTTCTGGGGCCGTGAGCTTTCTGCTTTTGCAATGACCGCTGTTGACCCAAAGCGGACATGCTGGGCGGTCGCACTATGCGAAAATAGCCGGATTGAAGGTGGCTACACTGGAGGCTACCGTCGGCGTCCGCTGAGCGAAGAGCATGAGGGGCAATGATACAGTCCAAGGTCACCATCCATATGGCAGCCAGCCTTGACGGGTTTATCGCGCGGAAGGACGGCAGAACCGACTGGCTGGAGACCTCTGACGAGTATTCCGATGGCGAAAGCATGGACCCGGAGTTCGTCCGCGCTTTCCTGGCGACCATTGATTGCTATGTGATGGGTTCGCGGACCTACGAGACGGCCCTGGGCTTTGAAGCCAAAGGCTTTGGTTGGGCATATGGCGAAAAGCCCGTATTCGTGCTCACGACCCGCCATCTGAGCAAAGCCCGAGATACCGTCGAGTTTGTTTCCGGCGACCTTGCGCAGCTCATCAATGGGCGGTTGAGGCCGAAATATGCTTCCATTTGGGTGGCGGGCGGCGCAGCCGTCGCTGGCGAAACATTGCGTCGTGGGCTTGCCGACGAGGTCCGCTATTCCATCATGCCCATTGCAATCGGCGAAGGTATTGCTTTCTTCGAAGCACTGGGCGGGGATGTGCCGCTCCATCTGCTTGAAGTGAAGGCATACAAAAGCGGAATAGTCGCGCTCCGGCATGAGGTGAAAAAGTGACGGTGACCGAGCGACCGGCAATGTCCGCTTTTGACCCAAAGCGGACATTTCCGGCGGGCAGGTGCGCTGCTAACCTGTT
>CBHTTW010000129.1:0-7271 GCA_966096025.1 uncultured Alphaproteobacteria bacterium
AAACCCGCGCCGCGGAGGGACTGGTTCATATCAGCTCAACCGAGGCGCTGGCCGGGCTGTTCATCGTTCCCAACATTGCCGCCTTCAACGAACAATATCCCAATATCCGGCTGCACCTGAAGAACCCGATCAACCTGATCAAATTCCGGGAAAATCAGGTGGACATCGCCCTGCGTTTCACTCCGCCGATGGAAAAAGGCGTCGAGTGCCGCACGGTGGGATATGTGCATCTCATTCCGGTCGCGAGCCATGCCTATCTGGCCCGCTACGGCGTGCCGGCCAAGGACAATCTGCAAAATCACTGTTTCATCGACACGGACTATTACGCCGCTCGGACCGAATTGTGGAGCGGCTGGCGCGAGGCGCTTGACCGCGGCCATGTCGTGCATTTTTCCGACAACTCCTATGCATACGCCTTCATGGTGAAGCGAGGTTTGGGAATAGGCCTGCTCGGAAACTACACGCTCAACGATCCCGAAATGGTCCCGATCGATATCGGGGTGCATATCAGACTTCCGCTCTATCTTCATGCCGACAGCGAAAGATTGAATTCCAAACCGGTGCGCGCCGTTTACGAGTGGCTCGAGGAGCTGTTCAATGTTCGCAACCCCTGGTTCGGTCCCGAACTGTCTTTGGGAACCTCGCCGAAAATCACCGGCACCATTGCGCAGATGTATTCCGGGACGCCTTTTTCTCCGGAATCCGACTAGAGTCGGTGCGCTGACGCGCTAGTGGGCCTCATATTTGGCCGGCGTATCCCATTCCCCTTCGGTGCGGAAAAGAACCGCCACGTCCGTGCCGGAGTTTATGACATTGGACGGGACATCGAGTTGGCGCACCAATTCAACATACTTCTCGCCGTGATACTCGACGGCAGGCTTGCCGGGCACATTGCGAAATCCGAAATGCATGCGCCAAAGCCGGGCGAACAGCGGCGACGCGTGGGTTATCGCCTCCGGATACCCCTTGCGCGCGATGTGCGCGAAGGTGAAGTCAGCCATCATCTTGATATAGGGAATGCTGCGATGGGTTTTGCGAAACGCGGTTCGCTCGATCTTGGCGAAATCCTTGAACCAGCGAATTCGCAAGGCCGCGACTGGCTCGATCCCGTCATAGGCCACCACATGGGTGGCTTGAAGGTCGTTACCATCGAAAGCGTGGTCGTAAGGAAGACCGGTATCTTCCATGAAACAGATCGCCCGCAAGGCGAATATTTGGATCAATTGCTCCATGCTTTTAACGACTTCGACATGGAAGGAATTATGTCCAGCATCGCCATTGGCCGAATCACGAATCATGTTGTGCATCCTCAGAAACTGAGATAGTGACGCTCACGTCGCGTTTGTTCAGCTAGCTGATTCTATCTTCAACCGCTGTTCATTTCTGAAGATCAATAAAATGGCACCGTCTCGCCTGATTGCCATGCTTGATGGTTGGATGCGCGAAGCCGTCGCGCGTCACGGCGACAATTGGCCCGCGATCATGGCGGCACTCGAGGAAAATCTGGACGGGCTGGGAAAAGATCAGCGTGCCGAACTTTCCAGCCAGATCACCTTGCTGCTGGCAACCAGCAGCCAGACCGTCACTTCAGAGTTTCATTGACGGTCACGCCGGTTCCTTCGCCGGATCTTTGGATCGCGTTCGCTTGCCCGCAGCCGGCCAGTTGGCCAGCGCAATCGCGGCGACATCGCGCAATTCCCCGACACTCGCGCCTGCGGCCCCCTGGACTGCAAGACCGTTGGCCATCACCGCCAGATAGCGCGCCAGCGCCGCGGGATCGCTGTCTTTCGCCAGGTCGCCGCTTTTCTTGGCCTGTTCGAAGCGTTTGCGCAGCATCGCTTCTTTTTCGGCACGGCTCTTCATCAACATGTCGGGAATGGTGTTGTCGCCGCAACTCAGGCCGCCCTGCAGCATCAGACAGCCGGGCGGATTCTTGCCGCCGGTTTCGGCGACGAACTCCGCCACGCCCATCAAAAAGGCTTCCGCCACCGCCGCGGCGGTCGGCGCGGCCGCGACCTTTGTCATAAAATCGATACGGCGCTGGTCGTAACGTTCCACCACGGCCTTGAAGAGGCCTTCCTTGCTGCCAAAACAGGCATAGAGGCTGGGCGAGTTGATCCCCATGGCCTCCGTCAGACAGGAAAGAGAAGCCCCTTCATAGCCTTGGCGCCAAAATACCGCCATGGCGCGATCCAGCGCTTCTTCCTTGCAAAAGGAACGGGGGCGGCCCGTCCGCATGGGGGTTTCCTTTTTTTGTACAGATCGATATATAATTCCCTTGACCTGGGAAGTCCAGGAGAATATCTGTACCGACCGTTACAGATATCTCCCGGGGACTTCCCATGACACATATTGATCTCGCCCAAGCCCAGACCTACCTCCGCCAGCAGGCCAACCAGCCGGCGCGCAAGCTGCGCCGCCAGTTGGCCGGTGCGGCCGTGTTTCTGCTGCTGGCCGGGGGTTATGGGCTCTATCACGGCACCGCCAAATCGGCGCCGCAGCCGCAGGCGCCCGCCGCCAGCCCGGTGGCGGTGGAAAGCCTTAAGCCCCGGACCGTCAAGCCCTTCGCCGAATTCTCGGGACGCATCAATGCGGTGGATTATGCCGAAATCCGTCCCCAGGTCGCGGGCCGCATCACCGAGATCCGTTTCAAGGACGGGCAAGAAGTAAAGGCCGGGGACATTCTGTTTGTGATCGATCCCCGTCCCTATCAAGCCGCTGCCGCCAGGGCCGCCGGCGATCTGGCCAGCGCGGTCAACAATGCCCGGCTTGCCAAAATCGAACACGACCGGGGTGAGCGGCTGATCAAGGCCCAGGCGCTGGCACAGGAATCCTATGACCAGCGCGTCACCGCGGATAGCGTCGCCCAGGCGGCGGTGAAGTCGGCGCAAGCGGTGCTGGCGGCGGCGCAGGTCGATGTCGATCGCGCCTATGTCAAGGCGCCCATTTCAGGGCGGATCAGCCGCGCCGAGATCACGGTCGGCAATCTGGTGGGCTCGCCCACCGCCGCGCCGCAACTTTTGGCTTCGATCGTTTCCGACAATGGCGTCTATGCGGATTTTGAAGTGGACGAGCAGACCTATCTGGGCAGTGTGCGCGACCGGGCTCCCGACCAGCCCATTGCGATCGAATTGACGGTTCGGGGCGACAGCCAGGCCAAAACCTATCATGGCGTGATCCAGAGCTTCGACAATCATATCAATAGCGGCTCAGGCACCATTCGCGCCCGCGCCCGCTTCGACAATCAGGACAGTTCGCTGGTGCCCGGCATGTTCGTGTCGGTCCGGATGGGCGGCGGCACCTTGGCCAACACCTTGCTGGTGCCGGAAACCGCCATCGGCAACGACCAGAGCAAGCGTTTCGTTCTGGTGGTCGGCCAGGGCGACAAAGCGGAATATCGCGAAGTGGCGCTGGGCGCCACGGTCGATGACAGCCGCGTCGTTACCTCGGGCCTGAAAGCAGGCGACCGCGTGATCCTGGACGGCCTGCAGAAACTGGCGCCCGGCGCACCCGTGGCGCCGCACGCCGTCCGCACGGCAAGCAACTAAAGCGCGCGCGAGGGGCGCATCATGAACCTGTCCAAGTTCTTCATCGACCGGCCGATCTTTGCCGGGGTGATCTCGGTCATTATTTTCCTGGCCGGCCTGATCGCCATGCCGCGGCTGCCGATCTCGGAATATCCCGAGATCGTGCCGCCTTCGGTGGTGGTGACGGCGCAGTTCCCCGGCGCCAATCCCCAGACCATTGCCGAAACCGTGGCGACGCCGCTGGAAGAACAGATCAACGGCACCGAGAACATGCTCTATATGGGCTCCTCGGCGGCCAGCGACGGCACCCTCACCCTGACGGTCACCTTCAAGCTGGGCAGCGATCCCGATCTCGCCACCCAATTGGTACAGAACCGCGTCAACCAGGCACTGCCCCGCCTGCCCGAAGTGACCCGGGCCCTTGGCGTCACCACGGTCAAAAGCTCGCCCGACTTGACGATGGTGGTGCATCTCAAATCGCCCAACCACCGCTATGACATGCTGTATCTGCGCAATTACGCAGTGCTGAACGTCAAGGATCAACTGGCCAAGATCGAAGGCGTGGGCAGCGTGCGGCTGTTCGGCAGCGGCGACTATGCCATGCGGCTGTGGCTCAACCCGCAACGGATCGCCGAGCTGGGCCTGACCGCCAACGACGTGGTGGCCGCGGTGCGCAAACAGAATGTGCAGGTCGCCGCCGGCGTGATCAACGGCCCGCCCTACGGCACCGGCAGCCAGCTGCAATTGCCCGTCACGGTCGAGGGCCGCCTCAGCGATCCCGAGCAGTTCCGCCAGATCGTGATCAAGAATGAAGGCGGCGTGGTCACGCGGTTGGGTGATGTGGCGCGGGTGGAAATCGACTCTTCGCAATATGGCCTGAGGTCGCTGCTCAACAATGGCGATGCCGTCGCCATTCCCATCTTTCAGGCGCCCGGCTCCAACGCCATCCAGATCAGCGACAATGTCCGCGCCACCATGGAAGAGTTGAAGAAGAATTTCCCGGAAGGGCTGGACTACTCCATCGTCTACGACCCCACCGTGTTCGTGCGGGATTCGATCACCGCGGTGGTCCACACATTGCTGGAAGCGGTGCTGCTGGTGGTGCTGGTGGTGATCCTGTTCCTGCAGACCTGGCGGGCCTCGATCATCCCGCTTCTGGCGGTGCCGGTTTCCATCATCGGCACCTTCGGCGCCATGCACCTGTTCGGCTTTTCGATCAACAACCTGTCGCTGTTCGGGCTGGTGCTGGCGATCGGCATCGTGGTCGATGACGCCATCGTGGTGGTGGAGAATGTCGAGCGCAACATCGCCGCCGGACTGTCGCCACGCGACGCGACATTGAAGGCCATGTCGGAAGTGACCGGCCCGATCATCGCCATCGCCCTGGTGTTGTGCGCGGTGTTCGTGCCCATCGCCTTCATCAGCGGCCTGACCGGCGAGTTCTACCGCCAGTTCGCCTTGACCATCGCCTTCTCGACCATCATTTCCGCCTTCAACTCCCTGACCCTGTCGCCGGCCTTGTCCGCCTTGCTGTTGAAAAGCCATGACGCGCCCAAGGACTGGCTGGCGCGCGCCATGGACAAACTGTTTGGCGGCTTTTTCGGCCTGTTCAACCGCGTCTTTCATCGCGGCGCCGAAGGTTATGGCAAGGGTGTGGGCTCCATCCTGAACCGCAAATCCGGCGCGCTGCTGGTCTATGGCCTGTTGCTGCTGGCCACGGTCGGGCTGTTCCGGCTGGTGCCGCCCGGCTTTGTGCCCATCCAGGACAAGCAGTATCTGGTGAGCTTCGCGCAATTGCCGCAAGGCGCCACCCTGGACCGCACCGAAAATGTGATCCGCGAAATGTCGCAGATCGCACTGAAGGAGCCGGGGGTTGAGAACGCCATCGCCTTCCCGGGCCTGTCGATCAACGGCTTCATCAACAGCCCGTCGGCCGGCATCGTCTTTGTCGCCCTCAAGCCCTTTGGCCAGCGCAAATCGGCCGATCTGTCCGGCATGGCCATTGCCCAGAAGCTGCAGGCGAAGTATGCGCAGAACGGCAAGGCGATCATCGCCATCTTCCCGCCGCCACCGGTTCAGGGACTGGGCACCATCGGCGGCTTCAAGCTGCAGGTCGAAGACCGCACCGACCTGGGCGACGCCGCTTTGGCCAAAGCGATGCAACAGGTTCAGATGAAGGCGGCACAGGATCCGGCACTGGCCGGCGTCTTCTCCAATTTCTCCATCGGCGTGCCGCAGCTCTTCGCCCATCTGGATCGCACCAAGGCGCAGCAATTGGGCGTCGATGTGCAGGACGTCTTCAGCGCCATGCAGACCTATCTGGGCTCGGTCTATGTCAACGACTTCAACCGCTTCGGCCGCACCTATCAAGTGATCGCCCAGGCCGATACGCCCTTCCGCTCAAGCCCCGGGGACATCGCCCAGCTCAAGGTGCGCAATGGCGAGGGCCAGATGGTGCCCTTGGGCGCGGTGGTGAATGTCAGCGAGACCACCGGTCCCGACACCGCCATGCGCTATAACGGCTTCCGCGCCGCCGATCTGAATGGCGGGCCCGCGCCGGGCTACTCCACCGGCCAGGCGCAGGCCGCCATCACCAAAATCCTGGACGAAACCCTGCCCAAGGGCATGCGCTATGAATGGACCGAGCTGACCTATCAGCAGATCCTGGCGGGCAACACCGCGCTGCTGGTATTTCCGCTTTGCGTGTTGCTGGTCTTCCTGGTGCTGGCGGCGCAATATGAAAGCCTGTTCCTGCCGCTGGCGATCATCCTGATCGTGCCGTTGTGCCTGTTCAGCGCCATCACCGGCGTCTGGCTGACCGGCGGCGACAACAATATCTTCACCCAGATCGGGCTGTTCGTGTTGATCGGCCTGGCCTGCAAGAACGCCATCCTGATCGTGGAATTCGCCCGTGAACTGGAATTGGGCGGCGAAACCACGCTCAAGGCCGCCATCCATGCCGCCCGGCTGCGGCTGCGCCCGATCCTGATGACCAGCTTCGCCTTCATCATGGGCGTAGTGCCACTGGTCCTGTCGTCGGGCGCGGGCGCGGAGATGCGCCACGCCATGGGCATCGCGGTGTTCTTCGGCATGCTGGGTGTCACCTTCTTCGGCCTGTTCCTCACCCCGGTCTTCTATGTGCTGCTGCGCGCGCTGGAAAAGCGCATCACCCACACCGAAAAGGTGCATCACCATGTCTGAGTTCGCGAATTTTCTGGCGCAGGGCCTGGCCGCCTTGTTCGGCCTGGCGGCGCTGCTGAATCTGGCGGCGCCGGGCTTTTTGCGCCGGACCTATGCGCGCTGGGAATTCCCGCGCGGCTTTTACTATGTCGCCGCAACGGCTTTGGCCTTCACCGCACTGTTCCTGACCGTGCCGCAGACCCGCATCTGGGGCGGCATATTGGGCGCCATGGTGCTTTTCGTCACCGTCGTCCTGCTGCTCAACCGCGGCAAGTATGCCTATGCCGTACCCGCCATGCTGTTGATGGTGGCGCTGGCGCCAGCGATGGCCTGATCAAAGAACAAAGGTCAGGGCGGCAAGGTTTTTGGTGGAAAATTCTTCGCCAGATAGTCGACAATCGCGGGAATTTGATCCGGGGGCACCTGGGCGCCGGCATTGACCATCTTGCGCACGACGGCATCCCAATCGGCGGGACTGTGGCCCGCTCCCGTCACCCGGGTCAGCGCATGACAGGTCGCACAGGCTGTTTCCACCATGGGCTTTGCGGAGCCATCGGGCAGCGA